>DSAR01000326.1 GCA_011046405.1 Chloroflexota bacterium
ACTTGCCCACTTGCAACTTGCCTACTTGCCACTTCTCACGCATCCTTCAACGAGACGATATAATCGAGGAAATTCGACCCGTAGTCATTCCCGGGCCACAGCAGTTCCTCGTAATCATAGCGCCGCCAGGTGTTCGTGGGCCCCAGGGTGAACATCGCCGAACCGACGACGTAATCATCCTCCCGCATCAGCGTATCGTACCAGGCCATGTTATCCACGTAGCGCGCTTGCCAGGGCTGCGCCATATCGGGGCCGCCTACGACCGGGTCCAGCCCCCCCTCGGTGATGAGCAGCGGCACGACCTCGTCGCGAGGGATGAGAAAATCCCGGTACAGGTACCGGTACCGGCCCGCCAGCACCCCTCGATCCCCATAAGGGGGCAGATCCTCGGTAGGCTCGTTCCAGCGCTGGTCGATGACCGGCCAATCATATTCGTGGAGCGCCAGCGCGTGCCCGCCAGCCTTGGCCCGCGCAAAGACGCCCGTCTCCACGATCGCCTCCCACGTGTGCCACTGGGGGACGCCGGTGCTGTAGGAGAAAATAGCCAGCTTGTGGCCGTTCGCCTCGGCGATGTCCATCGCCTCGATGAAGAACTGGGCCAGCCAGACGTGCCCGGCGACGGTGGGCGGCGTATTTTCGTTCAGAATCTCCCAATAATCGACCACGTCCGCCTCGTACGCCCAACGCGGTATGTGGCGGGCCATTAGATCAGCTGCCGTTTCGGCCGGATCGCCGCCGATAGGGATCGCCTCCGGCGTCTCGCTGGTCGGCGCACACCGTCCCACCGTCGTCGTCTCCGGTGAGATCGCTTTCACGCGCCGCAAGTAGCCGAAGTCCCCCAACGCCTTCACCAAGGCCACGTAAGCGCCCGCCTCGTGCACCGCCTCCACGAACGAAGGTGCCCCGTCAGGATTCTGGGTGTGCAGGCCCAGTTTCGATGGCCCGTGCGCCGCCGCTCCCACATTCCTGGCGACCAGGGGCAGGTAGACGTGATGCTCTTCCTGCGTGGGATCCGGCTCCTGCCCGGTGAAGGACGCCCCGACGTCGAGCGGTCCATTCAAACGATGTCCCATCTGCCGGGTCAGCGTCGCGATTCCCAGCGTCGCTGCGCCTCGCAGAAACCACCGTCGGCTGACCTTCTGTTTATCGTTTCGACTCATCTTTGTTTCTGACGGCTTCTACTCTTCACCCTCGCGGCGTCCCCTTCTCACATCCGGCCAATCCATCTTGCGGCCTTCTTTCGGTTCCGACGTGACCATATGGATGATGGCCTGGGCCAGGTCGCTGGCGTTATAATCCTCCACCTGCGATTTCAGCTTCTCCAGGGCGGCCTTTTCCTTCTCACTGAGCGAGCGGCCCGTCGCAGCGTCGGTCTCGACCAACGCCAACAGGAGCGCCCGCTCGTCGTCGTTCAGCGTCTCTCCGCCGTGCTTTTCCAACAGTTTGCGGACTCCCTCAGCACTAAATATCGCACCTTGCTCTTTATCTTTGGTCATCGTAAACTCTCCCTTTTTCAATGACGATTTTGCATCGTCCCGCCCCACAACCCATTTGCTCCCTCATCTCAGCTTTCACCGGACGATCGGGCAACAGTATCTCGAAATAAGCGTGCCACAGACCGCGACAGGCGATACACGCCTGCTCGTGCCGTTCAAACCCCGCCCGTTTCGCCCCCCACAGGGCCGCGCAGCGGGTGACGGTAATTTCAAGCCTGGTTTCCGCCATCACGAAATCAGCGTCGAAACCGGCGGCCAATACCTCCTGGAAGTACGTGTAGAGGATACGCGCTGCATCGCCCAGGTCGTCCGCCCGACGTTTTCCCAGTGCCCGTAATATGCGCCGCATCTCGATGCGGCCGAACGAAGCCCGCACCTGGGCGTTCAGCCGTGTCGCCTCTTCCCAACCATGGGCGTCACACACCTTGAGAAACCACTGCCCGTCCCAGGCCATCGCCAGGAGCGCCATCATCTGCGCCCGCTTTTCCGGGGAAATGTTATAAGACTTCAAGTGCAAGCCCCAGAGCTATCACTAATGACTGACAATTTATCATTCCCAATGGGTGTGTTTCAAATACTTTGAGCTTTGTTTGTAGTGCGCGCGCTGCTAGGCAGCGGCGCTAGGTAGGGGAGCATCACAAATCAGCCACGAATTAACACGAAGAAAAGAAGAAAAATTCGTATCATCTCAATAAACCGGGGCAAACTCGCTCGGGCCGGTCTCCTGACCGTGCCCGCTGTGGCTCGGTCGGGAGACCGGTCACAGCTCCCCAACTTATTGAGAAGATACAAAAATTCGTACAATTCGTGGCAAAAAAGCACAGGGCTATCTGCGCTCCCCCAACTTGTAGATACGCCCCAACCAATACCAACCTGGATAAGTCAACGAAAAGGCTTGACGTGTTGAATTCCTGCCACATTTAGCCGATGCCACTCGGCCTTAACTTCTCCGCCAATCCGGCACCCGGGAGCGATTTCGCCAGCGCCACCACAACCCCACCGGATAGCCGAGCATCTTCGCCGCGTCCCCCACGACCCGTATGACGGGCACCCACAGCGCTGCTCGGGCCCGCTGTCCCCAACTCAGTCCACCCCACGAGCGCACCAACCGCCGCCACCCGGTCCAGAACATCCCCGGAACCGAGATCAAATACAGCGTCCACCACCAGGGACTGCTTAAGACACTGGCCAGGCCGATGAGAGGGACAGCGACCAGGTAGGTCAGGTAACGGATCGCGTGCCGCTTGCGCCACAGGTCCGCCTTGCCGTCGCCCCGGGCGTAGCGGTAATACTGCACGAAGAAAGCGCGCAAGTTGGTCCGGGGGCGAAAATAGACCACGGCCTCGGGGGCGAAGACGAACGGCCCGTACCGGTCTCTGACACGGAAGTCAAAGATCAAATCCTCGCAATAATCCAGCCATTCCGGATAACCGCCCACCGTCTCCCAGACCGTCTTGCGAAAGGCGACCGAGCGGCTGGAAGGCAGGAAGCGCCTGGCAACCGGAGGTTGCACGTCGATCTCGCGCGCCTCCGGGAGCACCGTCGCCCCCATCGCCGTCTCGAACACCGATTGCGGGTCGGGGACGAAGAAGCCGGCGACCGCTTGTGCCCGAACGCCCGCGTCCTCGAAAGGCGCGGTGATCGTCTCCAGCCAGTGCGGACTCAAGCGCACACCGGCGTCGGTCACGGCGATCACGTCCCCCGTCGCCGCCTCGATGGCCGCGTTGCGCCCCTGCGAGATATTGCCCGGCCGGCGAACGATCCGCAACGGCAACCGTTCCTCCGCCTCCAGCAGCGCCAGCGTCCCATCGGTCGAGCCGCCGTCGCAGACGACGACCTCGTCCGGCGGGCGGGTCTGAGCGACCAGGCTATCCAGGAGCCGGGGGAGACTATGGACCTCGTTCAACACAGTGGCAATGACAGAAACGCGCATTTGCTTCGATTATACACGACGACGCCTGCAATGCCAACCCGCCCAGGCGGCGAGTATGGGAACTCGCCCTACATCGTCTGGCTGCGCAGGTCGGCTTTCCATGACGGCTCTCTGGTAGTTCGCATGGTCGGCTTAGCAAGCGGTCAATTTTTTGCCACGAATTACACGAATTGTCACTAATCTTTGGGTTTTTCGTGTTAATTCGTGCAATTCGTGGCTAATCTCTCACCGTGACCATGCGAAATCCCAAAGAACCCGGCCCTGTAAGGCCCTATTCGGATTTCCAATGACAGACTACCCGCTCAATGCCCCTGACCATCAGCACGATCACGATCCCTATCCCTAGCGACAGGCCGTTCAAGGGAATCCGCCACCACCAGGGTATGATGGGATGATACGTCCTGCGCGGTATCGACTCGAGCCAGGGCACAGCCGTCTTCGACCACACGGCAAACGCATCGCCAACCGGCATTTGCCCCAACCAATACCGTTTCATCCCCCCGTAACGCACAGGAAATCCCAACAACTCGCCAGCGTGCCAGATTGCATCCGATACCGTGACGTCGCCATAGACCCGGCTGGTCCCCAGCATGATGGCGGTCGCTGACAAACTCACCCCCTTGATCAAAGGACCCGAGTCGACGTCCCCTGTCTGGCCATACACGCCCTGGGGATACTCCAGGACACCGGGCAACCCCCACAGATAGACGACGTAACGAGCACGGAATGCCTGGTATTGCGCGATGCCGAAATCTGGATCGATATCGAGCAGGAAGCGCACGATGAGCACCTGTGAGGTCGCCCGGGTGCCTTGAATCTGTCTGCCTGTTCGATAATCGACAAGATGGGGCAGGAGTCTGGTGTGAGGGTCCAGGTGCTCGTGCAAGCTCTCCATCCACGCTTCAATCACCGGATCGTAACGGCCGTCCACCAGTTGCGTATGGGTATGCAATGACACAAGCGCCGGGAACGTATCGACGGGCCAGGAGGCGCCGGGATAGGCCTGCAAGAACGGTGTGGGGTTGGCCTCCAGCGCCCGGGCGATCTGATCGCACTGCTCTTCAAAGATAGTCAACTCCTGTGCATCCAATTGAGCAGGCGCCTGCAAAAGCAAAATTCCAGCCAACAGGTAATTACGCCACCCCGTATAGAAGACGCCGTAGTCGGGCGATAAAGTTCGCGCGCGCACAAAGGGTCGGAGCAAATCCGGCGTCCCCAACGTCTCCCAGGTCCAACGGGCTTCTGACAAGGCTTGCTGTCGCTCCGGTGAATCGGGCGCGCTCTGCAACCCCACGTTCACCCACGCCAGGCCGTAGAGGACGTGACTGAAGAAAGCACCCTCGGGAAACAGCTGTTGCATATCCTTTCCAGCCCCCCGGTCGAGCGCGTGTCGTAAGAATCGCAGTTCAGCCCACACCTCCTCCGCTACACGTTTCGAAGAGGGATCCGGGGGATTGGGGACATAGAGCCGCAGATTGCACGTCAATAACCCCACCAGGGCCAGGATAGCCAACACATACGCACCCCCTACGACGATGCGTGCTAAAGTTTTGATCATCTTTCTTTCCCCAAAATAGTTAAGGGGGTTCGAGAGTAACGAAGCCACTCTCGAACCCCCTGCATGTGTTCTCATCGTCCTTCCGACCGATGAAAAAACTACACGGTCTCTTTAGCTCGGCAATAGCTCACTAGACTTCGGAAGTCTGGGTTGGCAATATGCCTCAAATTAGCTATTCCGCAGGACCAACGGCAGGTAGATGTCGAACTGGGTCACGACCGGGTTCGTTGCCCGGCGCTCCAAAATCACAGCCGGATTTGACAACTCGACGATTTGGGCCGTGTTGGTGATGATCGCTCCCTCCGGCGCATCCAGGCTCACCGTCACGCAGAACGTCAACGTGACGACCCGGCGCGAGAGCACGTCCCCCGCCCACGTCAAACGGTCGTTGATGGGGTCGTAGACCGGGGGGTCAAAGACCAAGTCGGTCACCTCCTGGAGCCCGGTATAGCGCGACACGCTGCCCACCTGGATGCCCGCGCTAGCGCTGACGTAATGCGTGTAGGTGGGGACCGTATCGGTCACAACCGCCCGCACGATGCCATCAGTTGGATTGCGCAACGAGATCAGGTAGGTGATCGTCTCGCCCGGTCGCACGGCGCCCGCCGGTAGCGCTTGCTTGTCCGTCTCCAGGGTTGGCGCGACCACGGTGTTCGTCGCCGTATCCGTATAGATCCGCCCGGCGCCGCCTACTTCCTGGATCCAGGCCAGGTTACTGACGAGCGTGCCACTGATCGCGCCCGGATCGACCTGGGCCCGGAACGAGACCGTCACCGCTTCGCCAGAACCGACCGTCCCTTGCCACGTCAGCGCGCCGCCGGTGTAGGTCGGCGGGGACACGTCTGGTTCGATGGACACGCTGCCGGTCACGAGCGCCGTTTCCGGCGGGATCGTGTCGCTGAAGTAGACCGTCGCCGTCGCGCCGCCGTCGTTGGCGATGACCACGTCGTAGTTCAGATACGCTCCAGACAGCACGTCGCCTGCCGGGTCCGCCGTCTTGTTCACGCGCAAGGCGGGCGCGAGGATAGTGTTGCTCACGCGGCGGGTGAAAGGCTCGGCCGGCATACTCAACTCCTGCACGTAGACATCGTTGATTAGCACCGCGCCGTTTGGCGCGTCCAGGTCGGTCGTCACCACCAGCGTCAGGGTGACCCACTCGCCCGGCGCCACGTCGCCGCCCCAGCGCACCGTCGGCGTGACCGGGTCGTAGGTCGGCGGCGCGTGAGTGGACGGCGCCACGGAGGCGCTCACGTAGCCGGTGTGTGCCGGGAGCGGGTCGCTGAGGTCGACCTGCGCCGTCCCGCTCCCACTGTTGCTGACGACGATGGTGTAGGTCAGCCGGTCGCCCGCGAGAATCTCTCCCGCCGGCTCGACGTATTTCACCGCGTCCAGCGCCGGCGCGACCACCGTGTGCGTCACCTCGACCGTCACCGGATCGTCGGGTTGGCTCAACTCTCGCAGCAGGGCGCTGTTGCCCAGCACCGTGCCGAGCGGCGTCGCATCGCTCACCACCACCACGTAGGTCAGCCGGACGACGCTTTCCGCATTGACGTTATCCAGCCAGGTCAGGATCCCATCGGCGCACGCCGGCGCTGCCAGCGTGTTGGGATCGACCGCGAGACTATCCGTGACACAGATCGTGCTGACGGGAAGCGTGTCGGTCACCGCCACCCGCGCGACGCCGCCACCCACGTTGGTGATGGCGACGGTGTACGTGATCCGCAGCCCGGGTAGCACCGTACCTGCCGGTTCCGCCCGCTTGCTCGCGGTGAAGACCGGTGAGACGACGGTGTTTGTTACGGAGACACTGAACGGTTCGCCCGGTTCCTTCAGTTCCCGGAGCTCGGCGACGTTCGTGATCTGCGTGCCCGTCAACGTGCCCGGCGCGACTTGCACCCGGAAGATGATCGTGGCTGTCTGCCCGGCGGCGAGATCGTCCTCCCACGTCACGGCCGAACCGTCGTATGACGGCGGCGCGTGAACGGGAGGTTCCGGAACGACCCGGGCGCTGCCGCCCACGTACGCCGTGTCGTTGGGGATCGTGTCGGTGAAGGCGGCCCGGCCCAGGGCGCCGCCCACGTTCTGCACCACGATGGTGTAAGTCAGTTCGCCGCCCGCGACCACCGGCCCGGCCGGCTCGACCGTCTTGCTCGCCGTCAGCGCCGCCGGGACGAGGATGTCGGTGGAGGCTGTCCGGGTGTAGACCTGCCCGTCGCCGCCGAAACGGGCCGTGTTCGTCACCCGGCCCGAGACGCTGGCGCTGATGACCGCCTCGAAGGCCAACTGTGCCTGGTTCAATGCCGCGACCTGGCCCGTCCACGTGATCACGCCGGCCGCGTGGCCGCTCCCCGCCGGCGATCCCAAAAATCCGGTAAAGACTGTGTCGGCGTCCAGCGTATCGGTGACGAAGAAGCTCGTCGGGAGTTCGCCGCTGTTGGCGACCGTCAGGGTGTAGACCAACGTCTCCCCCGCTCGCGCCTCATCCCGATCCACCGCCTTGGTCGAGCCGGAAAGATCGGGGGCCGAGTAGACGTGGAGCCAGGTCGTGTCGCTGACGACGTTCCCGTACCCGTCGTCCACGTAGACGGTGTTCGGCACGTCAGCGCCGGGCATCGCCGTGATCGTCACCGGGAGCGTGATGTAGATACTGCCGCCGTTGGGCGTGATCTCCCCGGTCCAGGTGAGCGTCGGCGGCGCGCTATCGTCCAGCGCGCCGCTGCTGGCGGCCGCGTCGCCGGGCGCAAACGTCCCGCCCTCGATCGTATCGGTCAGCAGCGCGCTGTAGGCCCAGCCGTCGCCGCTGTTGGCGATGGCGATGGTGTAGGTCACCCGTTCGCCGCTGGCCAATTCACCCGGGCTGACCATCTTTTGCACATTCAGATCCGGACGCGCCGTTTGGACGGCCACACTGCGCACGATCTCGTCCGCCGCCGTGCCGTCGTCGATGCGGGCGGTGTTGACGAAGCGGTTGCCCGGCCCGGCGGTGACGGTCACCGGCAGCGTGATCGTCACCCGCTGACCCTGGGTCACCGTGCCCGTCCACGTGATGGGATCGCCGCCGCCCAACGAGCCGCTGCTGGCCCATCCATCGCCGCCATATGCGACGTAGTCCAGGGGGAGACCGTCCACCAGGGATGCGCCGACGGCGTCGATCTCGCCGCTGTTCGACAGCACGATGGTGTAGATGATGCGATCTCCTTGGTTAGGTTGAGGCTCGTCGACCGTCTTGTGCGAGCCGGACAGATCGGGCCCCGTGACCGTCGCCAGCGCGCTGGCCTCGAACGTCTGCACCGCATCGGAGATGTAGGCGGTGTTGACGATGACCGTGTCGCGGGCCAACCCCTGGGCCACCGTCACCTGGAAGGTCACCGTCACCTGGGCGCTGCCGCTGACCGTCCCCGTCCACGTGATCGCGTCGCCGTCGGAGTCGTAACCGGCGCCGCCGCCGGTGGCGCTGGCTGTACCGAAGACGTAAGTCGTGTGATCCGGGATCGGGTCGGTCAGAGAAACCGCCGTCACGTCGGAGGAACCGGCGTTCTCCAGGACGATGGCATACGTGACCGGTGTCCCCGGATCGACCCGCGCGCTGTCCTGCCCATTGACCAATTTGTGGGAACTGCTGAGGTCGAAACCGACCGGCGTGAGCCAGACGCTCTCGTTGTCGCTCCGGTCGCCGTCGTAGGTCTCGCTGGTGAGCGCGACGACGTTTCGCAATCCCACGCCCGGCGTCACGTCCGGCGACACGCTCACCACCAGGGTGAACGTCAGCCCGGTGGTGTCGCTGAGGAGCGCGCCGACGTTCCAGGCGACCCAGGTCGTATCGCTCGTCACGGTGAAGCCCGACGTATCGGCGACGTACGTCGTGCTGACCGGCAACGTATCGGTCAGGCGCACGCCCTCGGCCGGCAGCAAGCCGCCGTTGCCGTACTCGATGGTGTAGGTCATACGCTCGCCCGCCAGGGCCAGCGTCGGCCCGGTCTTGACGACGTAGGGCGAGGCCAGGGCCACCGGATTCGAGACCTGCGCCTCATTCGGGTCGTCGTCTGGGCGCTCCCGGGTCGTCGTCTCGATCGTCGCCTGGTTGGTCAGGAGCGGTTGGGCGGGCCACGTCGCGTCGGGGTCGAGCCGGGCGGTGATCACGATCTCGCCCCAGTCGCCCGAGGCCATCGCTTGCTTCGTTCGCCAGCGCAGCCGCGTCGGTGACGCTTCCTGTAGTTCGACGGCGCATCCGCCCGTGTTCGTCATCCAACTCACGTCGGTCAGTCCCGGGGGCAGGTCGTCGACGATGCGCACGCCATCGGCCGTCAGCACGCCGGTGTTGGTGAAGCGCACCGTGTAGGTGATCCTATCATCCACGTGCAACGTTCCCGCCGGCGTGACCGCCTTGCCGATGGTCACGTCAGTTGCGTCTAATGTGACAGTGACGACGCTGACGTCGTTGGTGGTGGTGATGTTCAGCCCCTCGGCGGCGGCGATGTGGGCGGTGTTGACCAGTTGGGTCCCCAGGGGCGTGTCCCCGTCGATGCCGATGCGCACCCGCGTCCATCCCACCGCTCCCGGCGCCAGCTCGTCGATGGTCCACGAGACCTGCCCCAGCGTCGACGTATCTGGCTGGGCCAGGCCAGCCGGGCCGGCCTCCAGCAGCACGACGTGGGAGATGGGCAGCGTATCGGTCAGGGTGACGGTGTACACGGTGACGTTGCCCCAGTTGGTATAACTGATCCAGAAGGTGTAGTCGCCGCCCGGTTCCGGCGTCACCGGCGTGCCGCCCAGCGAGGCCGGCATTTTGTACACCGCCGCGTCGCCGCGCGGGTCGATGACCTGGATCACCGCGTCGTCCTCGTCCCCCTGCGCCTGGGCAAATTGATCGAGCGGGGCCGTCGTCGTCACCTGGACGGTGTTGGTCAGCCACGTGCCGAGCGGCGTCGTGAGCGGCACACTGACGGCGACCTGGAAGATGTGCGCGTTCCAATCGCCGTTGAGGACCGTGCCGATGGTGAAGAGCAGCGTGCGGCCATCGGCCATCTGGGTGAACGTCGGCCAGGTAGTCGTGTAGAACGTCGTGCCGAGGGGGATGACGTCGGTGACGATGGTGCCCGTCACCGGCACGTTGCCCCGGTTGGCCACACCGACGGTGTAGGTCGCCACGTGCCCGGCGCCGACCTGATTCGTCCCCAGCGGGCCGATGAACAGCTTGGTGACGTCCAGGTCGATCTCCGGAGAGACCAGTGTCGTGGTGTGCACGGCGGTGTTGTTGTCAAAGGGGCCGTATTCGATGCTGTCCAACGTCGTCACGCCGCACGTGTTGGTCAACACGGTCCCGGTAGGGACAGTGCTCGGCGTGTGTATATAGACGTCCAGGGTCTCAACGTCGTTGGCGTCCATATCTCCCACGTCCCAGCTAAACCCAGGCATCAGCAGTGTGCCGACGTCGCCAGGTGGGTCAAAACGAGGATAATCCGCATCATACGTAGTCGAAAGCGGCAGGGTGTCGGTCACCCGAACATTTCGCGCCTGGGCTGGTCGCTCGCCACCGTTCCGCACCGTGAGCCGGTAGCGGAAATAGCCGCCCGGCGCCGGGGGTTGATCCGGCGCCAGCACCTTCTCGATGGATAGATCGCGGTGAGCCACGCCGTAGGTGATGAACAGCGTGGTCGAGATGGTGGGCGAGGTGCGGGCGCTGGCGGTGATCGCCAGCGTCGCCAGGTCCCACCAGCCGGCCGTGACCGGGATCGTGGCCGAGATATCGAAGGTCGCCTCCCCGAGATTGGCGATAGGGTACGGGAGCACGACCGGACTGGTGACCGGTCCGGTAACGGTGACGGCGGCCGTCTCCGGCACGTCGACTGGCCACAGGCTCGCGGTAGGCACGACGCTGGAACTCACCTGCAGGCTGTAGTTCAGGCTGAACACGTCGGTGATGCCCGAAAGGTTGAACAGAGTTGCGCTGGTGCTGATCGGGTAGCCGGGGTCGTCCCACAGGTAATGATCGGATGTGTCCAGGATCAGGTGGCCGAAGAGGGTGTCGCCGGGGTCGTAGAGCACCGCCAGGTCGTTATCCAGGCTGTCATCCGCCTGGAAATAGCCCTGGAAGTAAGCCGCGCCATCGCTGCCATCGGCGTTCTCGATACCGGCGACCACGCGCCGGTCAGGATTGGTCAAATAGCGCACCTGCCGGTACTGGGTGAGGATACGCCCGTCGGGATAGAGGACGATCTGGAAGGTGTGTGGAGTGTTCAACCCGCAACACCATTGGATGTCCACGAACTCGATCACCGTCCGCCCCGGATCCCGTCGCACGTAGACCCGCGAGACGTCGGGGTGCACGTAGAGATCCGCCCCGAAGGGTGCGATGAAATTGTTGGGATGGGATGCACTGCCAATGAAGATAGGCGTGTGCGCGCCATAGGCCGCCCCCTGGCCGAAATAGGCGTAGCCGTTGGTGCTGACTCGGAAGGTGCGATAGACGTTGTCGTAGAATGGGAAATAGAAGCCGATGTCCACCTCGCCCGAGCCCCAGTTATCGCCGGAGAGCGGGACGCGAGCGCCGTCGCCGGCGATCTCGATCCAGTCGTAAATCACGCCGCCGGTCACGCTATCGCTGATGACGTAAGTCGGTGTGACCGTCGTCTGCTGCATCGGCGCCGCATCAAGCGCCGGTTGCGGCGCTGGTTGCGGCGCCGGTTGCGGCGCTGGTTGCGGCGCCGGAGGCACGTCCTGGGCCGGCGCTGCCTGAACCGGCATGGCGTTAGTCATCAAGAAAAACATGGTCAGCAAGAGCGACATCGCCAGGCCGACCGAAGCAAATATAAGAGCAAAGCGTCGATTCATCTCATCCTCCTCCTAATTACCCAATCACCCAATAACCCAACCACCAAACAGCAAATGACAAACAACGTCGACCATTCGAATGCCGAGGGCATCCCCCCCGATTCCGGCAGGAGCACGGGGAGCGAGGTGGGTGTGGGCGGCGGTGGAGAATGCTCGTCGTCATCCCTGTCCTCGCCCGGTTCAGCGGTGGGTGCCAATGTGGAGGTAGGAATCGGCGTATACGTCGCTGTCGGTTCGAGAGTGGCCGTTGGCTCAGGAGTGGCGGTGGGCGTGTGTTTCGGTGTCGGCGTGGGCTGTTGGGCGCGTGAGATCGTCCCCCCCGCGAGCGTGAATAGCCCACTGAGCAGCAATAATGCCGTCAAGACCAACGATCCGTAACGTCGCAAATCATCCATCGTCATCATTCCTCCTCGAGCACCAGCGTGTACTCGGTGTCGGCGCTGTAAATCGTCCAATCGTAATGGCGCACGTTGACCGCCAGTTGACCATCCTCGGCCGCCGTCCAGACAATCTGCGAGGCCGGATTTCCGGGAGAGACGTCGTTATTTTCGGCCAACTGCGTGGCGCAATCGCCCGACCACAGGGCCAGGACCGTGTCGGCCCGGGGGCCCAGCTCATCGGTGCTGATGGTGTAGGTCCGCCCGGCGGTCACGGGGAAAGCGTACCAATCGTTGTCGTTGGGATAATCGAAGTTCTCCCGATAACGCTCGCCAATCGCCAACGGATGGGCCGCTTCACAGAAATCGGAGACGTCCTCGATCGGCGGCGGCGGGTTGTCTTCGTCGTAGACCACGATGCTGTAACCGGTCTCCGGGCCGACGGCGGCGGGATCGTAACTGCGCACCAGGACGTGGAGCGGCCCGGTCTGCTCGGCGCGCCACGTCACTCGCGAGGCCCGGCTGTTCGAGGGGTACGGCAAATCGTCGTTGCTCACCAGGGGGGTGGTGCACGTCCCATCGTACAGCGTGATGACGGTATCGGCGTGGATGTCCAGATCCTCGGTGCGGACGGTGTAACTGACGCCCGCCGTGGCCTGGAAGGTGTACCAATCCTGGTCGGCGAAATGATCGAAATCCTCCGCCAGCGGTTCCGCGATGGCCAATGACCAACCCGGGCACGTGTCGGGCGCGTCGTAGGGATAGTGGCGCAAAATCAGCGGCAGGTAGACGAAACTGGGACGGCGCGGTTCGATCAGGATGGTGTGCGTCGCCGTGAACGGGCCGCCGCAGTTCTCCGCCCGCAGCGTGAGCGTGTAGACGTCGGGATTGGCCCATTGATAGGTCGCCGCCGGTGTCCCTTGCCCGCTGGCGGGTGCAGGCGTCCAGGTGTAGGTGACCGGTTCGCTGGCGTCGGCGGGCGTGATGACGCCGCTGAAGGTGTAATCGGTGTCGGTGTACCCTGCCGTCGGCCCGTCGATACTCACGTCAGTCAAGGGGCGCAGGCAGAGATAGGAAATTGTGATCGTGTGAGTCGCCGTGACCGCACCGCCTCCGCATATCGGCGAACGGTCGGCCCGCAGGGTGAGTGTGTAGACGCCGGGATTCGACCATTCATAGGTCGCCGTCGGGGTCCCCTGCCCGCTCACGGTGGGCGAGGGCGCCCAGGTGTAGGTGATCGACCCGCTGGCGTCGGCCGGGGAGATGACGCCGGTGAAGGCGTAGTCGATGCCGGCGAGTCCCTCCGCTGGCCCGTCGATGCCGACGCCGGTCAACGGGTGCGGGCACGGGTGGGAAATCGTGATCGCGTGGGTCGCCGTGACCGCGCCGCCGCCGCAATCCGGCGAACGGTCGGCCTGCAGGGTCAGCGTGTAGACGCCGGGAGCCGCCCATTCGTAGGTCGCCGTCAGCGTCCCTTGCCCGCTGGCAGGCGCGGGCGCCCAGGTGTAGGTGATCGGCCCGGTGGCGTCGGCCGGGGTGACCACGCCGGTGAAGGCGTAGATCGTGTCAGTAAACCCCGCCGTCGGCCCGTCGATGGTCACGCCGGTCAACGGATGGGGACAGGGATGGGAAATCGTGATGAAATGGGTCGCCCTGACCACGCCGCCGCAATTTTCCGCCTCCAGGGTGACGGTGTAGACGCCGGGATCCGTCCATTGGTAGGTCGCCGTTTCCGTCCCTTGCCCGCCGAGCGGCTCCGGCGACCAGGTGTAGGCGAGCGCTTCGGTGGCGTAAGGCGGCTGGATGGCGGCGCTGAACGTGTGGGTGACGTCGATCAGGCCGCTCGCCGGCCCGGTCACATCCACGCCGGTCAGGGGATACAGGCAGGGCGGCGGCAACACGTCCACTGGAACGGGCGCGCCCGTGGTGTAGACCTCGTTGGCGCGCACGCCGTAAAGAGCGTTGGTCAGTGTGCCGGAGACGGTCAGATCGACGTCGACGTACAGGTCGAGGGTCGTCGAACTTCCCGGCCCCAAGCTGCCCAACGTCCACGCCACGGTACGACCGGGCGGTGTCGGCGGCGCGCATCCGCCACTGCAAAAGTTGAACGTCGTCCCCGGCGGGAGCGTGTCGGTGACGACCAGGCCGGTCAAGCCCCGCAGCGGGCTGCTGTTGCGCACCGTGAGGCGATAGCGCAGCGTCTCGCCGGCGGTGACCGGGTCCGGATAGGCCGTCTTCTCGATCGAGAGCGGGTGCGGCAGCACCGTGAGCGCGAGCGCCGCCGTGGCGGTGCACGAATCGGTGTCGGCGATGGTCAGCGAGACGGTGTAGGGGCCGGTGGCGTCGTAGACGTGGTCGACGTTGGCGCCGGCCCCGGCGTCTCCATCGCCAAAGGCCCACTGGTAAACGTAAGGCGAGCGCCCGCTGAGCCCGTCGGTGCTGACGCTGAAGTTGACTGTCTCCCCTTCGAAGGGCTGGTCAGTGCTGGCGCCGACGACGATGGCGTTGGGGTCGAGCGCGTAACCAAAGCGCGCCCGGTAGAGAATGGCCGCCATGTCGTCGCTGCGGGCGTCGCCCACGCGCATCGTCAGCGCGTTGCGCCCGCGAAAGAGGAAACTGGGGTCGGGGACGTCGATCAAGGCCATGCCGCCGCCCTCGTCGCCAAACACCAACCCGATGATGTCGCCGTTCAGGTAGACCGAGGCCGCGCCGTCCGGGACGTCCGCGCTGTCGGTGGCGTTGAGGAGATGAATCTCGATGTCGCCGTTGGTCAACCGGCGCTGGGCGTTGGCCTGGGCGTCGATGGGCAGACAGAAGTCCTTGCGCAAGAAGAGATATTGTGGGCTGGGACTGGCGGGGATGGCGTAACCGTTGGCGTAATCGGAACCATCGTAGCGCCGGGGGTAAGTGCTCGTATTCCCGGCGTCGTCCCCAAACGCGCCCGGCGCGCCGCCCCAGACGTGATCGGCGCCGTCTTTTAGCAGAGGCTCAATCTCGGTGCTCGTCGTCCAGGCCGGCGCGCGCTTGACCGGGTAGGCGTCCTGCCAGCCGGCAGCGTCGAAGAAGCGGGTGCGCCAATTGGGGGCCGGGTCGATCACGGTGTTCTGGATCAGGGTCTTGTCCACGTTGGGGCTGGCCTGTCCCTCGTTGCTGACGACGAGCAGGGGATTAGGATATTGGGATTGAGAATGAGAACGAGAAAGAGAGGCAGCCGAACTGGATAGCAGAGGGATCAAGCCCAGAACGAGCAGCACGAACAAGCCGAGGAACATACTCCGTCTGTGCATAAAGGGTCTCCTCGTGATGATGCTTATTGGCCGATGGCAAAAATAGACGCCGCTCCCGTTCGCGGGTATAAAACAAAGCAAGAGCGTGACTTTTCAAGACGGAGAGACAGGTGATCTTTGAAACGATCAACCTGGCGGCCGATATTTTCCAGAGAGTCTTGGAGGATCCGCCCATACTTGGGAGAATCTTTGCCGATCGAAAGGGCGCTCATTGCGCGCTCATTGCGCCCTCACAATTGGCCGCTCGGTTTTTCTCCCGTCCCCCGGACGCTCGCACTGTATGTTGATGGGCCGATAAGTCTCTGAAAATTATTATAGCATAGGGATAGGGAGGAGTAAAGTTTTCGTTCCAATATGCCCTGATTGTTTTCCCCGGCGATTGCGGTATAATGGGCCGCGAGGTAAAATATGACAAACATCTTCCCTTTTACAGCGATTGTTGGACAAGAACAGATGCGACGGGCGCTGCTCCTGAACGCCATCTACCCCCAGGTCGGCGGCGTGCTCATCCGAGGCGAGCGCGGCACGGCGAAATCGACCGCTGCCCGGGCGCTGGCGGCCCTGCTGCCCGAGATTGAGGTCGTCGCCGGCTGCCGTTTTGGCTGCGATCCCGATCAGCCTGCCACATGGTGCACCGAATGCGTCGAGCAGGCCGAGGAAAACGGCCCCTTGCCCCGCGTCGTCCGGCAGACCCAGTTCGTGGATCTGCCCGTCAGCGCGACCGAGGATCGCGTCGTGGGGACGTTGGATATCGAGCGGGCCATCCAGGAGGGAGAGCGGCATTTCGACCCCGGTGTGCTCGCCGCGGCCAATCGGGGTGTGTTGTACGTCGACGAGGTCAATCTGCTGGACGACCACGTGGTGGACCTGTTGCTGGACGCCGCCGCGATGGGCGTCAACATCGTGGAGCGGGAGGGCATCTCCTTCAGCCATCCCGCCCGTTTCATCCTCATCGGCACGATGAATCCGGAGGAGGGCGACCTGCGCCCCCAGCTCCTGGACCGTTTCGCGCTCTGCGTGGACATCCAGGGTATCCACAACCCCCTGGCCCGGGTGACCATTATGGAACGCAACCTGGCCTGCGAGGCGGATCCTGAAGATTTCTACGCCGAGTGGCTCCTCAAGGAACAGGCGCTTTCGGAGGAGATCGCGCGAGCGCGCGAACTGTTGCCCCAGGTCGAATATACCCCATCTGACCTGACGACCATCGCCACGCTGATGGCCGAGTTGGGCGTCGACGGTCACCGGGCCGACTTGGTGGTGCTCAAGGCCGCCCGCGCCCAGGCCGCTTTCGAGGGCCGCACCCACCTGACCGACCGCGACATCCTGTTGGCAGCCGAACTAGCGCTGCCCCACCGGCTGAAGCGTCATCCGCTCCAGGATACCGACGTCACGCTGGGCGATCTGGCCGGGCGCCTGGACGAGGCCCGGGCGCAGAGTCCAGGCGCCCGGCCAGATCGCCCAG
>DSAR01000325.1 GCA_011046405.1 Chloroflexota bacterium
ATCAGGAGGGCCAGGGCGAGGGTCGTGACGGCGATGCCTTGCCAGGAAACTTGCCTCAGAATGACGAGTGCTTGAAAGAACGTCTCTTCCCGTTGTTGGACAATGACTCCCCAATCGTTCGCAATGGGGTTGACGTAAGCTTGCCAGGATTGCCCCTCGTTATCCGTAAAGGTGATCAGGCCTCGTTCGCCATCCCGCAATGCGAAGATAGGACGGTAGGTATCTGGCTCCTGTTGTCCAATCTGAAACGCCGGATCGGTGTGTACGACCACCCTGTTCTGTGAATCCACGACGTAGGCCATTTGCTCCTTGCCTACCTGGTGCGTTTGTATGATCTGATTCAGGTGGGTCAATTCGCTGCCAAACATAGTGACGCCTACAATACCGGAGAAATTCCTGCTATCCCTGTAGATTGGTGTCGATGCAATGATGGCCGGTTTTCCTGTGATTTTGTCCACCACGATCTCGAAAGTCAAGGGAGCACCGTTCTTGGCCGCAGTGTACCAAATCTGGGTGCGATACTGCTGTAAGGGATAGTTATCGCTGCGGGCCACGTTTTGACCGTGCATATCGGTCGTGCTGATCAGATACATGTAGGGGTATATCATGATCATTTCTTCCAAGAGCGGTTTTTGTTGTTCGGGATCCATACTGACAATCTCGGGCCGCCCCGCGACATTTTGCAGGATTCGCCCGTTCAGGTCCAGCCACATCGACATGTTCAATGATAGCGCGCGATTGACTGTGCGCAATTGTTCGGCGCTTTCCTGGGCGACCTGTTCCTCGATCTGGTCCATAGTAAACCCGATGAGGATCACGAGCAGGGGGACAACGATGAGGAGCACCAGCACGCTCACACGAGCCGGCAACTGCCCTCTCCACACGGGGTGTTGGGCGTGGAGGCGACGCAGGCCAGCGTATGTGTAGACGAGGCCATAGAATGCCCCGGAAGCGAGGAGTGACACGCCGGCCGGCAGGGTGTCCCGCAGGGTGAGCGGAGCGACGATAGCGAAGATGTGTGGCAACGGGAGCAACCAGGCCATCCGTCGCACCAGACGGGACGCCGCTCGGTCGCGAAGTGCGACGTGGAGAGCGATGAGGCAACTGGCTAAGGGAAATAGATAGCGGTACACCAAGTCTATGAGGGGCGCATATGCGCCGGCCGTGAGCTGCTCAATTGCTACGAAGCCTCCCGTGTAAGTTTGTGGGTCGAGACCGGTGAACCAGATCTGTGGGCCTGTCGTCGTATCGAGGTAGATCAATAGGGCCGGTAGAAAAGCGAGAGCGTGGATCGGTAACAGCAGCAGGCGCCGTCGATTTTCTAACCAACCGGGCTTGAGCACCGCGATCGTGGCGAGGAACAGGAAAGGCTGAACGGCGATTGGTGCCGCGACTAGAATATAGGTCAGCCACGTGGCCTGTTCGGCGATTTGGGCGGTGGTGAGCAGGCTTGTGGCGTAGGAGATGGAGGCGATGAGCGCCAATAATCCACCGAGATGTCGGACGAGCGCATGTCTCCAGTGGTGTAGGAGCACGTAAAAAACCAGGCAGGATTCAACAAGCGCGAGGAGCCAGGCGATGGTCTGCAAGGTATGGCCGCCAAAAGATAAATTGATCACGTGATCACCTCCTCGCCTTTGCCGTGTCCATCGCCGTTAGATTGGGTCGAAGAAGATGGGGTGCCCAGGCGAATCGTCACTTCCGGTAGGTTCAGAGCCTGACGCACGTCTTGAACCGCCGTCTTGAGCATCGTCTCTATATCCAGGGTCTCGCGCACGTGGGTCGTCACGTCGCTGATGAGCCGCTCGCGCGTTGCGAGGCTCTGGGCGTCCTGGTAAAGCCGGGCGCTTTCCAGCGCGACGTCTAGCTGATCGACCAGGGCTTTTAGAAGGGCAATTTCCTCGGACGTCCATTCCCCAGCGCCGCTGGGTTTGCGGGCGCTGATGGCGCCGATATGCTGATCGCGGACCCTGAGGGGGATGGAAAGCGTCGGCTGGTCCTTGGTCTGGCGCGGCATATCACGGAGATCCTGGATAGGTTGGACGCCCTGATCATCACAATAATAGCCAACGTTCGTTCTACCCCTGAGTATCTCAACCCAGGCCTGTTGGCTCAACTCGCCGTAGGCCTGTCGTATCGCTTTCAAACTCTCCTGTGTCTGTTGGAAGAGACGGGCATTGCTGATGGCCATTGCAACCTGGTCGGCCAGCGTTTGCAGGACGGCGACGTCCTCGTCGCTGAAAGCGCCCGGCTCTTTGCTTTGGACGTCGAGCGCGCCGATGATGCCCCCCCGGACCCGCAGGGGCAGGGCAATCTCGGAACGGGTTTCCGGTAAATCGGGATTGTCAAAGCACACGGCGTCTTCGCCCACATCGAGGGCGATGCGGTGTTGTCCATGACCAATGACGAATCCAACAATGCCCTGCTGGCCTATCTGAAGTTTATGTTCCTGGGCCAACATACGTTGGCCGCCTTCACTGGATGCTGCCTGCAGAAGAGCCCACTCACTGGCAGCGTCAGTTAGAAAAATCCCGGTGTGGTAGAAATCGAGCCGCTGGCTGATGAGCTCGACGACCTGCGGCAGTAATTCCCGGGGATCCAGAGCCAGCGCTGCCCGCCGGGCGATTTCGGCCGTCGTCTCCAGGTATTTGGCGCGGCGTTCCAGGGCGGTCACTTGTTGCTCGAGATTTTGGTAAAGGTCTTTCAGATCAATGCTCATATTACGGAGGGATGTCCCTAATCGAGCGGTTTCTCGCGTGCCAAAGACGGGGATTTCAACTGCCAGATCACCCTTCCCGATTTGATGGGCAGCGCTCGACAGGGCTTGGAGGGATGACGCCACGCGACGAGCGATCAGGGCTATGATGCCAGCTGTGAGCAACACAAGCGTGGAACCGACGATGAATATAAATCTCTGGCTGGATTGCCTCATCTCTTGAAGCGGAGCTTTGTCGAAGACGATCTCCAAAGTGCCAACTTGCCCCACAGGTGCGCTCATCATCAGGTAGTCGCCTATATCCTGGTAAACAGGCGCCCCTTCTACGAGAGCTTCCACAGCCAGCGCCCGGCTATCCTCCCGTTCGGGTCTCCAATCCTCGTCGCTGGTTACTGTCGTGATGATGCGACCGGTGATGTTCCGCACTTCGACACGGATGATGTGCTCGTTCTGCGTGAGGGCGTTCAAAACGTTGGATAGTTCCTCCAGCTTGTTTTCATGGAGAGGTTGAACGATCAGATTGGCGGCCGTGGTCAGCGTCGTCTTTCCGTTTTCGACGAGCATGTTCTGGGAACCGCTCGTCCCAATCCACAGTAGGAAGGACACAAAGACGGCGAGAGCGATCAATACCACCAGGCCGACCATAAGCGGGGCCAGGACAGTTATTGGGATGCGTTTGTCAGACATGATTATTTCTCCGGATGACTTCTATCCGCTTTGACGAGAGCGCGTTGCCAGTTATGCTTAGCTTTGTTCATCGACCATCTCCAGTTGAATGCTCACGTCGTGCAGGCCCAACCCTTCGCGTATCTGTTGCGCGGCGGTTTTGAGCACGGTGTCCACGTCGAGCGATTCACGCATGTGGGCAGTCACCTCGCCTATGAGGCGTTCTCGGGCGGCGCGACGTTGGATTTCCTGGAACAGTCGCAGGTTGTCGATGGTCAGTGCGGTCTGCTCGGCGATAGCCTCAGCCATTGCGATGTCCTCAGAGGACCAGGTGCGTTGGCGCTTTACTTCGTTCAGCGTCAAGGTGCCAATGACCTCTTCTCGTAGTTTCAGAGGTACGACGAGTGCTGTGGGACCGTCTCTATCATTTGGGTTGATTGCGGTCTCTCCGACGACGAGCGATTCTCCATTCCGCGCAGCTTGATGCTGGGCCTGGCGGAGGCGCGGATCTGGCGATACTTCGACGTTGGGTTGGACGTATTCGGCCTGGGTGACGGCCTCCATGGCCAGGAAATCCTTCCAGGCTTGTGTCAGGTAGCGTCGTTGTACGGCCTGAACCTCTTCGAGCATCGTCTCGGTCTGGCTGAAGAGACGGGCGTTATCTATAGAAAGCGCGACCTGGTCGGCCATCGCCTGTAGAATGGCGATGTCGGATTCCCTGAATCCGCTCTCTCTGGAGCTTTGCATACTCAGGGCGCCGATGATGTTTCCGCGTGTGTGCAAGGGGAGGACAATCTCAGCGCGTGTATGGGGCATAGCCAGGGGGCCTATTTGCACCATCTGTTCTTCCAAATCCTGGGAGACACGTGCGCTTTGATGGACGATGCTCCATCCAATTGTCGATGACTCATCAACCTTCAATTTATATCCCATCTCCAATGAGAGGCGGCCGGCCTCTCCCGTAGCGGCCTTTAGCTCCGCAAATTGTCCGCTTTCGTCCAACAAGTAAAGACCGACGTGATATACATCCATCATACTGAAGCGGCTCTGTATACGATTGACGGTCTCGTCTAGCAATCGCTTCGGATCCAGTATGGCGGAGACGGCACGGTTGACGTCGGCGGTGGCCCGCAATTGCGCGGCCTGTCGCTCGAGCGCCTCGTTGATGTCGGCGAGTTGGCTGCTCCGCTCATGCAAATTCTGTTTCGTTTGCTCCGATTTTTGCATCGCCTCTATCCAAACCTGGTGGAATGACCAGAGCATCGTGGATATAACGGTGATGATGATCAGGAAATTGCTCAACGGCGTCAATAGCAGCGTCAGATCCTCGCTGACCCACGGGACGATCCACTGTTGATCGATGGCGACGGCGAAGATGGCGTATGTGAGCACGCTGAGAATGGCGGTGAAGACGCCAGATCGAGGGCCGATCAGGATGAATGAGAGAACTGGAATCAAGAGCAACCATAAACGCCCGCTGCCGGACAGTCCGCTCCGGGCAAAGATGAAGCAGGCCATAAAGTAAACGGTGAAGATGAGAATGGCTGACCGGTACACGTAAGAGGGGCCGCGCCAGATGGTGAGGATGAGCGTGATCGCCAACCCGAGCAGGAAGGGCGCCAGCGTGCGCCAACTGCTGGGCTCGCTCAAGCTCTCCGGCAGCAATTGTGCATAGACGAAGGTGCCCACCGCGCCGAGCGCGAGCGCGACGAACAACAGGCGGTTGAGCCATCGCTCCCGGTCGCGCTGAATGGCCTCTTGCCAAATTGGCACCCCCTGGTCAGCGTCCTGTTGGGGCCGGTCGCTAGTCGATTGATTTGCGTTTACTCTTTCTTTCATTTTCTTCGCCGTTTCTCACCTATCCCGGGAGATCAGTCCCCAGTCTGCAGATTCAAGTCGATGGAGACGTGGGGTACGTTCATCGCCTGGGATAATTCCTGGACTGTCGTTTGGAGGGCTTGTTCTATATCCAATGCCCGGCGAATGCGATCGATCGTCTGCCGGGTCGTTTGCTCGTAACGAGCGCGCTTTTGCGCTTCTTCCCACAGTTGTGCCCGCTCCAACGCTACCGCTGCCTGGTCGCTGAGCGCTTCGTAGAGACGGATGGCGCTGTCAGAGAAGGGGCCAGGCGTGCTGCGCAAAACGACGACCTGCCCGATAACCTGATCGCGGGCGCGCAGGGGAATGTTGGCCAAAGCCCTCACACCGGTCTCAACGAAGACCTGGCGGGCGCTTTCGGGAAGCTGTTCGTCCTTTTCCACGTTGGCCACGGTCCACAGCGAACTGACCATCTCCAACGGAAAGGGGCTCTCGGTGATGGGTAGCCGCATGCCGGGGCGGAATTGGGTCTCCCGATCCCTCCGCCAAACCCCCCGGTAGAGAAGCGCTTCTGGTATGCCTTCGGGAGAGAACTCGAACTCGACGATGGTGCATCCGTCGGCTCCCGTCTCTTTTACTGAGTTGATAATGGCGTCGGCTACCTCACTGATGGTGGTTACCTGGGCCAGGTCGCGGCTGACGCGGTAGATGGGACTGGCTGCCTCGAGCAATAGCGCCTCCTCGGAGATCCGCTGCGCGTTCTCGATGGCGACGGCGATCTGATTGGCCATGCTCTGGAGCGCCCGGATGTCGTCGTCGTCGAAGGCGGCCTCTTCGGTGGATTGCACGTTTAACACGCCCAACAATTGCTCTCCGATCATCATCGGCAGCGTCATCTCGGAACGGGTATAGGGAAGCAGTGGGTTGGCAAACCGGACTGCGTCTTCGTCGGCGTAGAGGGCGATGCGGGGTTGACGATGTTTGGCTGTCCAACCGACCATGCTGGTTTCGGCCACCGCCAGGCGGTGGCTTTGGCTCTTCATCTGGGCGCCAGCCTTGCCGGTGGCTTCTCGCAAGACCGCCCATTCCCCGGCCTTATCCAGGAAAAAAATCCCGGCGTGATAGAAACCGAAGCGGTCGCGAATCAGGTTGACCGCCTTGCGCAGTAACGTGTCGACGTCGAAGATGGACGTGATGGCCTGGGCGACTTCGGCGCTGGCCTCTAGCTGGATGGCCCGGCGTTGGAGGGCGTAGTTGGCTTCTTGTAATGAGCGCGTGCGTTCTCTCACCTCTTGAACGAGCAGATTGGCCCGCAGTGCACTGCTCAGGTAGCGACGCAGCATGTCGTAGATTCGCCAATCTCGTGGCCCGACCTCGAAAGCGGCAAAGCCCAGTGCTTCTTCGAAGTCGAGGGGCTCGACGATCAGGGTGTAGCGGTTTTGCAGCAGGCCCCGCTCCGAAACCACGTGGGGTGGGATCAGGCGGCGCGATGGGAACGTGATATCATCTTCCGCTTCAATGGCGCCTTGCCCGTCATATCCCAGAATGAATTTGGATTTCTCTGTCGAGCGTTTGGCTCCTTCGTAGAGTGAGAGATAGAATCCCGGAATGCCCAATTTTGGTAAATCGCGAATGATATTTTCCATCAGGTATTCCATGTCGAACGTGGCGATCAAGTTTTGAGTGACCTGATTCAATACCTCGTCCCGTCGTTTTTCCTCCAATCTCTTCTGGGCCAGGGCGCGATGGGCGGTCTCTCCGATCATCACCCGCGCTTGTTGCCAGAGATCTTCGGCCTGGACGAGATTTCCATTTTCGTCCGCATTGAGATAGGGCCGTGTGTGTCGTCGCAATTCCGAGAGTCCGTTTTGCCAAAGTGAGACGTCGTCATCTTTCGCCATGCCTTCGCGTAGCACGTTGTCGAGCTGCGCAAGGAACCCGCCTGGCTCTCCGCCAATTATTTCGCGGGCGAAGGCATCCAGTAGCTGCTCAGCCTGGGAGGTGACGTCGGTGGATGCGTTGCCCTCCATGGCCTGAAGCATTTCGAAAAGAATGTTCTCTCGTTGGCGGTCCAATGCCTGACCGAGGGATTCCTGGCCCTTGATGCTTTGGATTGCCGAAGTTTGGATAGCAGCCTGAGTCATTGCCGATGACAGACAATTGCAGGATTGACGCACGATCAGCCGGGTGGGGACGATGATCTGCTCCGACACCTCGGCGCCAGATATGAGGGAGAGCAAGGTGTGGATGGCCCGTTTTCCCAATTCTTTGACGGGTTGTTGTACAGTGGTCAAGGGCGGATTGATGGCCTGGCTCTCCTCTATGTCGTCGAATCCGACGACAGCGATGTCATACGGAACGCGTATGCCGCGTTCTTGAAGCGCCTGCATGGCGCCCAGGGCCATATTGTCATCGGCGGCGACGAGCGCTTGAAAACCAGCCTTGCGTTCGTCGAGCAGGACGCGGATGGCTTCCCTTCCCGATTCCGACTGGTAGTTGCCCGCAACCACCAGGTGAGGATTGATGGGTATGCCGTACTCGGTCAAAATATCGGTGTAGGCCTCGTACCGCCGTTCAGCGTCCTCATTCCCTTCGGGTCCCTGGATGAAGGCGATGCGCCGATAAGCGTGCTCCTGGGTGAGGTGGGCGAGCGCTTTGCGCATGCCGCCATAATTATCGACCACGACGCTGGGTATGCCCGGGATAGTTCGCGCGATACTGACCATCGGCAGCGGGAGAAAGCGCTGGTAGAAGTCCTCGAATTCCTCCGGTGTCAGATAATTGCTCAACGAAGCGCTGATGATGAGCCCGTTGAGTTGCTCTGTATCGATCAGGTCGTAAACGGTATTCCGGAGGCGATCTCCCGCGTCGGCGTTCATGGCGTGCAACATGCCGCCTGGATAACAGATGAGGTTGACGTCACGTTTCTCGGCGGCGTTGGTGATTCCATCCAGCATGGCGGATTCGTATCCTCCTGCGCCGGTAGTGTCTTGAATGAGGACGCCGACGTTAAGACGCGCATTGTGTCCAGATGTGTGTTTAGCTTTCATCACTCGTTTGATCCTCGGCTATGGCCGTGTCATCATTTTGAGATACGGGAAGGGTGAACGTAAATGTCGTTCCCAGGCCCAATTCACTCTCGAACCAGATCTGACCCCCATGCATCTCGACGAACTCTTTGCTCAGAGCCAATCCCAATCCGGCGCCATTGGGCCGGCCACCGTTTTGCAGGTTGCCTTGCTCGAATCGACGGAAAATCCGGTCGTGATCCTCGGGCGCAATGCCTAACCCGGTGTCGCTGACACTGACCACTACGTGTCCGTCCTCGACCCAAGATTGGACGGTAATGGACCCTTGGTGGGTGAACTTGGCGGCGTTGGTCAAGAGTCTCAGGAGTACCTGGCGAATACGCGCCGCATCGGCCTGGATCGTGGGCAGGTCGGGTACGATGTGTTGTTTGAGCTCGATGTCCCTGCCGCGCACGAGTGCGTTGGCGGTCGCCATCACGCTCTGGATCAAATCGTTCAAGTTGACGGTGTGGAATTCCAGGGCCATCATCCCGGCCTCGATGTGAGAAATATCCAGCAAGTCGTTGATCAGACCCAGTAGGTGCTGCCCGTTGTGATAGATGATTTGTACGTCGTCCCGTTGTTGGGGTGTCAGTTCTCCCTCGATCCCTTTTAGCATCAATCGAGAGAAGCCGATGATGTTGGTGAGGGGGGTTCGAAGTTCGTGGGACATGTTGACCAGGAAGCGGCGTTTGGAGCGATCCAATTCCCTCAGTCGCTTGCTCGCTTCCCGCTCCATCGCATAAGTGCGGGCGTTTGCCAGGGCGGTGGTGATCTGGTTGGCGACGTTTTTCAGGACCGAGACGTCGTCGGTATCGAAATCCTGTTCTTCTGTGCTCAAAATATCGAGCACGCCGATCACTTGATCGCCCATCTTCAGCGGGAGGGCGGCTTCCGCCCGGATGTATGGTGAGAAGAATAGGTGTTCCGCTTCCTCGACAGTCCACTTTTCGATGTGCGGTTCACCGGTCGTGGCTGCCTGGCTGATGGCCCGGATGCTGGCGGTCCGTTCGCCGCCGAGGTGGACGGGCTGGGCTTTGATCTGCTTCATCTCTTTTCGTCCCCCCCTGGAAGCTTGTAGTTGCACCCAATGATTGTCTTCGACGACGTTGCCTTCGTCGTCGACTTCGAATAGGTAGATGCCGACGTAGACGTAAGCGAAGAAACTATCGTGTACGAGCCGGACGACCTCCTTCAATAGCTGGTCTGGATCCAGGATCGACGTGGCGGCCTGGCTGACTTCCAGGGTAGTGGCGAGTTGAATGGCCCGCTGTTGGATCTGGTAATTAGCCTTTTGCAAGAGCGCGGTGCGCTGGGCTACTTTCTCCTCCAGGTCGTCGTATAGGGCCTTCAGTTCTGACGTCATACGATTGAATACGTAGGCCAGGATACCGATCTCATCCCGCGACGTGACGGGCACCCGTTTTTCCATATCCCCTTCGGCGATGGAGAGGGCTGTCTCGGTCAACTGGACGATGGGGCGGGTGATTTGCCGGGTCACCACGGCGGCGATGACGGCGGTTAACAGGGCGACGCCGAGGGTTGCGCCAACGACCGCAGCGATGACGTTGTTGTTGGATGCAAAGGCCTCTTCCTGGGTTTGCTCGGCCACCAGAATCAATCTCAATTCTGGCATCCAACGATAAACGCCGATCACAGGTACACCGGCATAGTTTTCATATAGACCTTCGACAGGCGCGTTGTTGTTTTCAGAGGAGAGGGCGGCTTCTATGCCAGGGCTGGCGGCGACTTGCCCTTGGGATAGGATCATTTTGTGGTCGTCGACCAGGTAGATTTCACCCGTTTCTCCCAGATCACTCGCCGCTTCCATTTTTGCGACCAGGGCGCAGGGATTGAGCCATCCGGTCAGGCGGGCCAGGGGGACCGACGAGCCAGAGATCATTTTGTCGATCGACTGGGTAATGATTAGATTGGTGCGATGGGCCGATTGAGCGGCGTCAGGGTAGGGACAATTGGCCTGTTCGGCGGGGGCCAGGCCGGGAACGCCGGTTATCGTATTGGGTACGTCGGCGGCGTCGATGGAGATGAGTATTTGTCCTTGTGCGTCGAGTATGGACAGGTGCTGAAAGGCCGGGTTCTGGGCCAGCAAAATCTGTATTTGTGTCTCTAACGCATCGTGGGCGTCTTGAAGCGACGGGGAGGATGGATTGACGTTTTCGGCATGGATCAGCGTCTCCACGCCCTCACGCGTCGACGGCAACGCAGCCAGCAGGGTTAGCTGTCCCGATTGATATTCGATCCACTGTTGAATTTGAGTTTCCATTATTTTAGCGACCGACGATAGTTTGGCGGTGACCTCACGCTGAATGTCTTTCCGCTCGCGTTGGGTGGCGTACCACGTGATCGTGCTCAAGGGCAAGATGGCCAGGATTAGAAAAGCGGTCAGCAGCGTTCTGCCCAGTCCGCCGCGCATCCCTGTCGTGGGGATGCGCGATTGTTTTGTTAAACCTGGCGATGACATAGTGATCTTTATCCCTTGTCCCACTCAGACTCAATTACTCTAGTTCCCAGACATCTTCTCCTTGAAGGACGCTGCGGATTTGTTTGGGAAAGCGATCTGGATCGATGGGTTTGCCGATGAAACCATCGAAACCGGCTCGTCGCGCCTGTTCCATATTTTCTGTGGAGACATCGGCCGTAACGGCGATGATGAGGGTATCTTTGAAGCGCGGATGAGCGCGCAATCTCTCGTGAACCTGGTACCCATCCTCTTCTGGCAGGAAGATGTCCATCAAAATCAAATCGATGTTGGGCAGCGTTTCGGCAAATTCTAAAACCTGCCATCCCGAAGCTTTCCACTCACATCGTTTGACGCCCAGGAAGGCCAGAAGGCGTGTGATGAGCACAAAGTTTTGGACATTGTCTTCTACAACTAAAATCGTGGCATCTTTTGGCTGTATACTCATGGCATGCCCCTAAACGCAATCCTTCTTTAACGCGGCTTTGATCTGATGGGGGAGTTGGTCGACGTCGATGGGTTTTTGAATATATCCATCACAGCCGGCGTCCAGCGTGCGTTTCCGGTCGCCGTGCATCACGTTGGCCGTCACGGCCAAGATGGGGATGTCCTGCAAGCCCGGCGTGTTGCGGAATCGTTTCGCCAACTCGTATCCATCGATCTCCGGTAGATTGATATCCAACAGGATCAGGTCCAAATCCTGGCGCATATCAGCAGCCATCTCGAGGCCGGTGACGCCATCGGCGGCTTCTTCGACGTCGAAACCCTCTGCTTCCAGGATGCGCCTGACCAATAGCCGGTTACCGGGTTCATCTTCGATGTAAAGGATTCGAACTTCGCTCATAATTTTATTCTCCCCCTGATTCATTTGGGTATTCAAAGATAGCTTGCAGTCTGCAAAATGGCCATATATGTCCTTGATGCCATTATAGCAAATTAGCGTGTTAGTGACAATTCCTATTCGTTACAGATTAGTTACAATTACATGATATAGGGACATGGATTCTTGCGAGGGAAAAGACATTTCTTTGAGTTAGCAAGTTGCAGGTGTTTGCAACACCGACGAACAATAAAAAGCGTTTAAATATTCTGCGATCTCGGCATCTCTGCGGGTTTTCTTTCCAACTCATGCGAACTGTTGTATAATTCACTTGGAGTAATTACTCAGCACACGTGTGCAGTGCGGATCACAATCCGCCGTCGATGGTGCAAGGGCCATCGGCTGAGTTGGTGACGGAAGCCAACACGTTGCCTGCACGCCGCCGGATTATGATCCGGTGGGCACAAGGTGAGCAGTTACCACCTGGATTAGATTCAGCAGTAGACTTGGATCGCAGTGACCCCGTTTTTGTCCATCGAAGGATCTCTTCCAGTGGACCTATATAGCAAAAAGGAGCAGTGAAGTTCAATGAGTGAACGACTACGTATCCTGATCGCCAAACCTGGCCTGGATGGACACGATCGTGGAGCGAAGGTGATCGCCCGCGCCCTGCGCGACGCGGGTATGGAAGTCATCTACGCCGGCTTGCGCCAGACGCCAGAGATGATCGTCGAGGCAGCGTTGCAGGAGGATGTGGATGGCGTGGGATTGAGTATCCTATCAGGGGCGCACATGACCTTGGTGCCCCGGGTGGTCGATGGATTGCGTGAGGCTGGATTGGATCACGTCAAGGTGTTCGTCGGTGGAATCATTCCCGACGAGGACGTATCGACGTTACAGACGCTTGGTGTAGCCGGTATTTTTGGGCCAGGGGCCAATACCGAGACGATCACCGATTTCGTCCGCGACCGACTGACCGGGGAATAGCGTGATTGCTGATTCAAATTTAGTCACAGAAGCCCTGGCAGGCAATCGGTACGCCCTCGCCCGGCTCATTTCCCTGGTCGAGGACGATGGAACGAACGCCCGGGGAGCGTTAGCTTCTCTCTATCCCCATACCGGTCAGGCGCACATCGTCGGGGTGACCGGCGCGCCGGGGACCGGCAAATCCACGTTGGTCAATCAATTGGCCCGCTCGCTGCGCGACCAGGGGACGACGGTGGGCATCGTGGCCGTCGATCCCAGCAGTCCCTTCACTGGCGGCGCGCTCCTGGGCGACCGGGTGCGTATGCGCGACCTGGCCGGGGATGAGGGGGTCTTCATCCGCAGCATGGCCTCTCGGGGGAGCCTGGGCGGGTTGGCCCGGGCTACGGGAGACGTGACCAAGGTGCTGGACGCGGCCGGTTTCGACGTCGTGCTGGTGGAGACAGTCGGCGCGGGCCAGTCGGAGGTGGAGATCGCCCGCACAGCCCACACGACCATCGTCATCGAAGCGCCGGGGCTGGGGGACGAGGTGCAGGCGTTGAAGGCCGGGCTGATGGAAATCGCCGATGTGCTGGTGGTCAACAAGGCCGACCGTCCCGGTGCGGCCAACACGGCCCGCGCGTTGGAGATGGTCATCCACCGGCATCACGACCGGCGGGGCAATGGTTATGACGCCTGGCGACCGCCCATCCTCCAGACGATCGCGTTGGATGGCACAGGTGTGCCGGAGGTCTTGGACGTCGTCGCCCAACACCGGGAATACCTGGAAAAAAGCGGCGCGTGGGCCGAGCGAGAGCGAGAGCGAGCCGAGACCGAATTGCTCAACGTCCTCCAACAGGAGTTGTTGAACCGGGTGCTGGCGCGCGTGGGAGAAGAACAGGGACGTACCTGGGTGGAGCGCATCGCTGCCCGGGAGGTGGACGTTTACACGGCGGTCGAGACGATATTGGGGCGTCAGTAGATGCATTGAGACAACTGACCCTCGAATTACCAAGCGTGGATACGGAATTCATCCCCAGTACGCGTTATCAAGGTAGCAAGGCGAAATTGCTGCGCTGGATATGGGAGTCGATAGCGGATCTGCCTTTCGATACAGCCTTGGATGCGTTTGGAGGGACTGGTGTCGTTGGCTATTAGCTCAAGCAGAAGGGGAAACGAGTAACCTACGACGACGTCCTCCGGTGCAACTATTTTGTCGGGCTGGCTTTGATCGAAAATAACAGCATCCATCTGTCAGCAGACGAGGTGGACGATTTATTGACCCGGCAACCGGGGAAGAAATATGCAACCTTCATTGAAGACACCTTCTCCGGCATCTATTATACCGACGAGGAGAATCGGTGCTTGGATTTAGTCGTGCAGAATATCGCGTCGATGCGAGATACCTACAAGCATACTACGCGTTATTCCAGGCATGTTTGGTCAAGCGCCCGTTCAATCTTTTCCATCGCAAGAATTCGTATCTTCGTTCAAGTATGTAAAATGGATGGTTATTCATACGTGCTCAGTAAACGCCAGACGGCCGAAACGCTAAGCATTGGAGTATAGCTTTGTTACGCCTATTCCTCATTCGTCACGGACGCTCCGAGTGGAACGCCGCGCATCGCATCCAGGGTTGTGCGGATTCGCCGCTCGACGAGGTGGGGCACGTGCAGGCCCGCCAACTGGCGGCGCGCCTGCACGAGGCCCCTCCGGTAACCGTGTATACCAGTCCTTTGTTGAGAGCCCGGGAGACGGCGGACGTCATCGGCCAAGTGTTTGACATCCCCGTCGTCCCGGAGGGGCGCCTGCGCGAGTACGACGTGGGGGCGCTTTCCGGGTTGACGTGGGTCCAGGTCGAAGCCCAGTACCCCGAGGTGGCCCGCCAGTGGCAAGAGGACATCGAAAACGTATCGCTGCCGGAGGCGGAAGACCGGGCGATCTTCCGGGAGCGGGTCGTGGCGGGATTCGACGATATCGTCGCCCGCCACAGCGAGGGGCCGGTGGCCGTGGTCTCCCACGGTGGTACGCTGGGCATCTACTTGAATCATCTGATCGGCTTGCCCCGCCGCTTTTCCCCGTTTCGCTTTTCCAACGTGTCGCTGAGCATCGTGGACGTCAATCCCCGGCGACCGCGCGTGATCCTGTTAAACGATACGTGTCATCTGGGAAGTGAATGTGATCTATGGTAAAAAAGTTCGCTTGCGCCCAATCGAACGGGACGATCTGCCCCGGTTCGTGGCCTGGTTCAGCGATCCCGACGTGCGGCGGCATTTGACGATCTACAAGCCGTTCTCCCTGGCCCAGGAGGAACGCTGGTTTGAGAAGATGCTGGAATCGCTGGAGCGTCAGGAGCAGGTGTCGATGGCCATCGAAACGACCGAGGGTGTCCACATCGGCAACGTTGGTATGCACGCCATCAATTGGAAAGACCGCCATGCCGAATTGGGCATCGTCATCGGCGACAAAGATTATTGGGGGCAGGGATATGGGGCCGATGCCATCCGGACCATGTTAGGCCTGGCCTTTGGCGAGATGAATTTGCACCGGGTCTTCCTGCGTGTCGACGTGGACAATGTCCGCGGAGTCCGGTGTTACGAAAAGGCGGGGTTCCAGTTGGAGGGCACATTGCGTCAGGTTGTTTTTCGAGAGGGAAATTATCACGATCAACACGTTATGAGTGTTTTAGAAGCGGAGTTTGCAATTGATGAATGATAACGATAATGAGTATGGAAGCGCGCACGGTTCGATCAAGTTGTTTAGCGGCACCGGATGTCCTGAACTGGCCGAAGAGATCAGCGAATACCTGCGCGTCCCGTTAACGGGGCGCGACGTGGTCCAGTTCCCCAACGAGAATATCTTCGTCAAATTACACGAGAGCATCCGGGGGCAGGACGTCTTTTTGATCCAGACGACCTCCTCACCGGTCAACTATAACATCATGGAGATGCTGATTTTCCTCGACGCGCTGAAACGGGCCTCGCCAGACCGCATCACGGTCGTGGTGCCCTACCTGGCTTACGCCCGTTCCGATAAGAAAGACCAACCCCGTGTACCCATCACGGCGCGATTGGTCGCCGACGTGATCAGTGTCGCCGGGGCCGATCGTTACGTGACGTTGGACCTGCACGCCGACCAGATCCAGGGGTTTTTCAGTATCCCGGGGGATTCCCTGACCGCCTTTTCGATATTGTCTGACTATTTCCGCGAAAAACGGCTTGAGGACGCGGTCCTCGTCGCGGCCGACCTGGGCTTCGCCAAGAAGGCGCGCGATATGGCGACCGAGTTGGACCTGCCGTTGGCCCTGGTGGAAAAGCGACGAATCTCGTCGAGCACCGAGGCGCTGACGTTGGTGGGCGAGGTGGAGGGACACGACGTCATCGTGGTGGACGACGAGGTGGATACTGGCGGATCGATGGTCAACGCCGTCAACATCGTCCGGGAGCGTGGCGCTCGCAACGTTTATCTTTGCTTCGCTCACGCCGTGCTCACCCCGCCTGCCATCGAGCGCCTGAGAGAGGCCGACGTGAAGGAGATCGTCACCACAAACTCGGTACCCATCCCGGAGGAGAAGCGCTTGGACAATATGACGATTCTTTCGGTCGCCAGCCTGCTGAGCGAGGTCATCCAGCGCGTTCACGAGGGTCGCAGCGTGGGCGAGGTGTTCCGCCATTACCAGCGGTACGAGTAAAGTCGCAGCGCTATTAAATTTTGAAAAAGCGTTCGAGCCTCACACTTTGTCGTTCTCTCGCTTGGTCAAGTAGTGGATACCGGGGTCGCCTTCCACGTAACCCATCTTCTGGAACAGGGCCAGCGAGGGAGCGTTTCCTATGACAATGAGCGCGGCAATGACGGGGATGCCCTGCGCGTGCAACACATCTTCAGCGGCAGCGATCAATTGGGCGCCATAACCGTTCCGGCGATGCCCGGGATCCACGGCTAACCGATTGATCCACCCTTTACGACTGTCGTGGGTGGCCATGATGGCTCCGAGCAACTGGCCCTCAACTTCTAATCCCAGTAGTGTCTGCACCCCACTGGCGAGTTGCTTCTCCAGGCTGGCGCGACTATCTCGCCCCTGGGCCTTCAGAGAATGAAGCCCCGCTCGTTTCCACAACTCGATCAATTCGTCGTAGTCGATGATGTCCAGGCGTCGAATGCGGACATTTTGCTGTTCGGTCATCGGTCTTCGGCGTTCCTTATAACTGGAGTTTTCCAATAGATCGTTATTAGCTTGGCCATATTAACTTCGAGTCCCACGTGCTTAAAACCGCGTCAACCCGGCGATTAAAATCGCGGGCAACCGCGTGTCGCAAGCGACACGATGCCAAGTCCACCTGCGTGGACTAGAGTCGGCGTAGGCCGACTTTGCAGGTCGTAGCACGCGGTTTCAACCGCCG
>DSAR01000121.1 GCA_011046405.1 Chloroflexota bacterium
GAATTGGAAGCCCCGCTCACCCGCATCGCCACCCGCTGCCCGCCAGCGTAGTAATAACTGCGCCGCACCTGCCCCATCGGCGGCGCCCCGGTGGTGGTCGCTTTTTCAGTAGAGTCATTTGGTAATTCGTGGCAGAGAAAGCCTCAACGGCGTAACTCCTACTTCTTATTGACTACGCATATCGGGTAGTCAATTGACAGATTGAGAAGTTGGACTATAATTGTGTTTAATTGACACGAAGGGAGGCAGTATGGCGTTATCCGATTATGAACGTCCGTCGGTGACGACCGACGTCGTCATCTTTACCCTGCAGGACGAAGACCTGCAGGTCTTGTTGATCCGCCGGAAGCACCCGCCGTTCGAGGGCATGTGGGCGACACCGGGGGGCTTCGTGAACGTCGACGAATCGTTGGAGGAGGCGGCGTTGCGGGAACTGGAGGAGGAGACCGGCGTCCGGGACGTCTACCTGGAGCAGCTTTACACCTTCGGTGCCGTGGACCGGGACCCCCGGGGCCGGGTGATCACGGTGGCCTATTTTGCGCTGATTCCCGCCCCGGACATCGATCCCCGCGCCGGTTCCGACGCGGCCGAGACCCGCTGGTGGTCGATATACGACCTGCCGCCCCTGGCCTTCGATCACGACGCGATCCTGTCTTACGCGCTGGAAAGGCTGCGCTACAAGCTGGAGTACAGCGCCGTCGGTTTCGAGCTGCTGCCCGAGACCTTTACCCTCAGCGAATTACAGGCGGCCTACGAGATCGTCCTGGGAGAGGCGTTGGACAAGCGCAATTTCCGCCGCAAGATCCTCCGGGCGGACGTGATCGAGGAGACGGGCGACTACCGGACCGGCGAAGGGCGTCCGGCGCGCCTGTATCGCTTCCGGGACGACGCCGTGGCCGAGGTCAAGGCTAGAAGGCTATTTCCTTAACAAAATGATGGAGGTGTAAAATGTCTGTAGTGGATCAAATTGCGGCCTGGCTGCGCGATCGACTGGGCGACGCCGGTGCCGAGGGGTTTGTGTTCGGTCTGAGCGGCGGGGTCGATTCGGCCGCCGCGGCCGGGGTGGCGGTGCAGGCGGTGGGGGCCGGGCGGACGCTGGCGGCATTGATGCCGTGCCATTCGGTGCCGGAGGATGCGGCGTTGGCCCAATCGGTGGCGGATACCTTTGGGATCGAGACGGTGACCGTCGATCTCGGCGACCCGTACGATGCACTGGTTTCGGTGCTCCCGCCCTCGGAGCACCGTGCCCGGCACGCACTGGCCAGCGCCAACGTCAAACCCCGTCTCCGGATGACGACCCTATACTACCTGGCCCAGACGCACGGTTACCTGGTGCTCGGCTCGGGGAACAAGACGGAACTGATGGTGGGCTATTTTACCAAGCATGGTGATGGCGGGGTCGATCTCCTGCCGCTGGGCGACCTGTACAAGACCCAGGTGTGGGCGCTGGCCAGGGAGTTGGGCGTGCCGGAGGCGGTCGTCGAACGGGCCCCCTCGGCCGGGTTGTGGCCTGGACAGACCGACGAGGGGGAGATGGGGATCACGTACGAGGCATTGGATCGGGTATTGATGGCGATAGAAGAGGGGGACACGGATCACATCGAGCCCGTCACCCTGGCCAAGGTCGAGGAGATGATCGACCGCTCGGCCCATAAGCGGACTATGCCACCCATCTTCAAGCTGGACGAGGAGTAGATCTATGAAGATAGAAGACGTGCTCGTAGCGGCTCAACCATTGATTGAGCGGACGATTGAGGAGGACCTGGGGCCGGGTGACGCGACCTCGGAGGCGGTGTTGCCGGCCGATCTGATGCTGCGGGGCTGTGTGCTGGCCAAGGCGCCCGGCGTCGTCGCCGGGCTGCCGGTGCTCGAGGCGGTCTTCGCCCGGGTCGACCCGGCGTTGCAGTTCCGGGCGCTGGTGCAGGATGGGGACCGGGTCGTGCCGGGCACCGTCGTGGCCGAGGTCGAGGGCCCGGCTCGCTCGATGCTGGCGGCGGAACGGATCGCGCTCAATTTCTTGCAGCACCTCTCGGGCGTGGCGACGCTGACGCGCGCCTTCGTCGACCGGGTGCAAGCCATAGGCGCGGGGGCAGCGATCCTTGATACCCGCAAGACGCTGCCGGGATACCGGGCGCTGGAAAAGTACGCCGTGCGGATGGGCGGCGGGCAGAACCACCGCATGGGCCTGTACGACATGGTGCTGATCAAGGACAATCACGTCGACGCGGCCGCTTCGATCACGGCGGCGGTCGAGCGCTGCCGGGCGACCGGGCTGCCGATCGAGGTCGAAGTCCGGGACCTGGCGGAACTGCGCGAGGCGCTGACCCTGGGCGTGGATCAAATCATGTTGGACAATATGAGCCTGGACGAGATGCGGGAGGCGGTCCGGTTGGCGGATGGACAGGTGCCGCTGGAGGCCTCCGGCGGCGTCGACCTGGACACCGTCGCCGACATCGCCGCGACGGGCGTGGACTACATCTCGGTGGGGGCGCTGACCCATTCGGCGCCAGCCCTGGACCTGAGCATGAAGATCGGCGAGCAGGAGATCCAGCAGGTGGTCTCCCAGGCCCGGGAGGCGGATGCAGCGCTCGCATCCCGCGCCGCATCCCGCGCCGCATCCCGTGCCGCATCCCGCGCCGCAGCCCGCGTCACGGCCCTCAAGGCCGAGTTAGGCGACCGGGTAGTCGTCCTGGGACACCATTACCAGCGGGACGCGGTGATTGCCTTCGCCGACTTCCGGGGGGATTCGCTCAAGCTGGCCCGCGAGGCGACCCGGCAGCAGGAGGCGAAGTACATCGTCTTCTGCGGCGTGCACTTCATGGCCGAGACGGCGGCGATGTTGGCCCAGCCGGATCAAGTCGTGCTCCTGCCCGATCTCGAGGCTGGTTGTCCGCTGGCCGAGATGGCCCGCCTTGAGGACGTCGAGGCGGCGTGGGCGGCGTTGGGCCAGGTGATGGACGTGGGGAACGTGGAGAACGTGGAGAATGAGGTGATGCCCATCACCTACGTCAATTCCTCGGCGGCGTTGAAGGCCTTCTGCGGACGACACGGCGGGTCGGTCTGCACCTCGTCCAACGCGGCCGACGTCCTGGCATGGGCGCTGGCGCGGCGGCCGCGGGTGCTCTTCTTCCCCGACCAGCACCTGGGGCGCAACACGGCCAAGGGGATGGGGATCCCCCTGACGGAGATGTGCCTGTGGAACCCCAGCCGCGATTTCGGCGGGCACGACGTCGAGACCCTGCGGGATGCGCGAGTCTTCCTCTGGCGCGGGTGGTGCAACGTGCACCAGCGCTTCCGCCCGGAGCACGTGCTGGCGTGGCGCGAGCGGGAGCCGGATATAAACGTCATCGTCCATCCGGAGTGTTCTATGGAGGTCGTGGATCTGGCCGACGAGGCGGGATCGACGGCCTACATCATCCGGCGCGTGGAGGAGGCGGAACCCGGCACCAAGTGGGCCATCGGGACGGAGTTCAACCTGGTCAACCGATTGAAGGCCGAACTCCCGGAGCAGTTCATCGCCTCGCTGGCCCCGGAACCGAGCTACTGCCGGACGATGAACCTGATCACGGTGGAGAAGTTGGCGCGGGTGTTGGAGGGGCTGACGCGGGGCGAGTTGGTCAACCAGGTGATGGTGCCCGATGACGTGGCCCGGGACGCGCGGATCGCCCTGGAGCGCATGCTGGAGGTGGGATCGTGACCGGCGCGACCCGTGCTACGCAGGAACACGCTCACGAGACCGACGTGCTCATCATCGGCTGTGGGATCGCTGGGGCGGCGGCGGCGCTCCGCCTGTCGCGCAATCACCAGCGGCAGATCACCATCGTGACCCGGGCCAGGGAGCCGGAGGAGAGCAACACCCGCTACGCCCAGGGCGGGATCGTCACCCGGGGAGAGGATGACAGCGCCGAGCGCCTGGTCGAGGACATCCTGGCCGCCGGCGCGGGGTTGAGCCTGCCCTTGGCGGCCAGGATCCTGGCGGAAGATGGGCCAGAACTGGTGCGCGAGGTGCTCATCGAGCAGGCCGGCGTCGAATTCGACCGGCGGCCCAACGGCGAACTGGCCTACGGGCGGGAGGGGGCCCACTCACGGGCCCGGGTCTTGCACGTGGGCGACGCGACGGGACGGGCGATCATCAAGCGGCTCATCGCGCTGTTGCAAGAGCGGCCCAACGTGCGGATCGTCACCCGGGCCACGGCGGTCGACCTGATCACGTTCCCGCACCACGCCAACGACCCGCTGAAGGTCTACGAACCCATCGCGTGTCACGGTGCTTACGTGTTCGAGCAGGATGGCGCGGCGCGGGTGCGGCGGTACCTGGCCGGGGCCACGATCCTGGCGGCGGGCGGGCTGGGGCGGATTTTTCGCTACACGAGCAACCCGCCGGGCGCCCGGGGAGATGGCCTAGCGATGGCCTACCGGGCCGGCGCCCGCGTCATCAATGCCGAGTACGTGCAGTTCCACCCGACGACGTTGGCCGTGACGGATGGAGAGGGCTTTCTCATCTCGGAGGCGGTGCGGGGCGAGGGCGGGCGCCTGTACACGCCGGACGGCCGGCATTTTATGGATGAGTACGCGCCGGAGTGGGGCGACCTGGCCCCCCGCGACGTGGTGGCGCGGGCCATTCATCACGAGATGGTCGAGCACGGCTATCCCCACGTCCTGTTGGACATCCATTCGGCCATGTCGGCCGAACGCATCCAGGAGCGGTTCCCGACCATCTACGCCAAGTGCCTGGATCTGGGCATCGACATCACCCGCCAGCCGATTCCGGTCGTCCCGGCCGCCCATTACTTCTGCGGCGGCGTGTGGGCTGACGCATGGGGGCACACGACGGTCGAGAATCTCTACGCTGTGGGCGAGGTCGCCTGCACCGGCATTCATGGGGCCAATCGCCTGGCCAGCACGTCACTCCTGGAGGGGCTGGCCTGGGGCGACCGGGCAGCGCGCGACATCGTCCGGGCGGGAGCGGACGGACGTTGTTTGTCCGCCTCTGTAGTTCGGGCCGATGACGTGCCGCGCTGGGAGGAGGCGGGGACGGAAGAGGCGGCCGACCCAGCGCTCATCTGGCGCGATATGCGCACCATCCAGCATACGATGTGGCATTACGTGGGGTTGGTGCGCTCGGCCCGGCGCCTGGCCCGGGCCCTGCGGGATTTGACCCACCTGAACCAGGACATCGACAGCTTCTACCGGGTGACCCGCCTGAACGACGCCCTGATCGGCCTGCGTCACAGTGTGCAGGCGGCGCTCATCGTAGCCGAAGCGGCGCAACACAACCGCCAGAGCCGGGGGTGCCACTACCGCGACAACGAGAAGGGAGCGGCAGTGGTCTGGTCGGCCGGGGACTTACCGGCGTTGTGAGGGAGCGTATGGACCGTCGTTTCGTCAAGCTGAGTAAATTTTTGTCCCTGATCCTGCGTCACCAGCCGGAGCGTTTCGCGGTGGAACTGGACGAGGCGGGCTGGACGTCTTTCGCGGAGGTGATGGAGATCTTGCAGGGGTTGCCGAATTTCCGCTGGGCCACCCAGGCGGACGTGATGAAGGTAGTGGCGGGAGAGACCGGCGACGGGAAGCGGCGTTTCGAGGTCGAGGGTGGGCGCATCCGGGCGCGCTACGGTCACACGATCTCGCAGGCCATCGCTTACGAACCGTGTGAGCCGCCGCCCTTGCTGTACCACGGGACGTCGCCTGCCGCGGTAGCCAGGATTCGCGCCGAGGGACTGCGGCCGATGGAGCGGCAGTACGTCCATCTCTCGCCAGATACGAAGACGGCCGTCAACGTCGGCGGGCGTCACACCCAGAAGCCAATCGTCCTGACCGTTCGGGCAACCGAGGCCTGGGCGGCCGGCGTCCCATTTTACCGGGCGGACGAGACAGTCTACCTGGCCCGGCGCGTGCCGGCGGCCTACATCGACTTCCCATTGTGATCGAGCGCATACAAAACTTGAGGGAGAACATTTGCCGCCGCTCCGCCGATGATTGAAATCACCACCAAGTGCGTGCGGACAACATACGTCCGACCAACGCATTGGAATAACCTATTTTGAACAGGTTTTGGATATCAGCGCCGCTACAGGTAGTCGACAGCCGATAAAGCATCCCACATATAGTAGCGAGATAAGGAAATTTGTGTTTTTTGAAACTATTGAGTATAATAATTGACGTCATACTTTGAACGGGAAGCGCCGGTTTCAATGTCATAAGGTCATAAGGTCACGACGCGATAACCCGATCCTTGCGAGCCAGTTTCCATACCCCCTTGAGCGATTTTACAGGTAATTTTTGTGATTTGGGGTTAAATGTTTGAACCTCTTGATGCCTGCGCCAGTATAATAGGTGAAAGCTTGGCTGGTTTCATCTTCTGTACCACCCCCCCCATGCGTTGACTCGCTTTAGGTCGTTTGTGGGTGCGTACCGTGTAATAGAAAGGAGGTGTCTACTGGAGTATTCAAGTGAGAGGTGCTGATTGGAGTGTACACCGTTTTGTTGTATGAGACGCTAACCCGGGATGAGCTGGAATCAAGGATCTCGTCACAATGGTCAAATGCCCGCTCGATAAGGGTTAGGCCCTATAGGAGGAGAAAAAATGCTTAGCAAGAGGTTGTTTTGCCTTACTACCCTGATCGTGGTAGCGAGTATGTTGATGGTATCCTGCACGCCAGAACCGGAGATCATCGAAAGAACGGTTGAGGTGGTCAAGGAGGTAGAGGTTGAGGTACCGGTTGAGGTGATCAAGGAGGTAGAGGTTGAGGTACCGGTAGATGTTGAGGTGCCGGTAGAGCCCGAGCCTGTAGACCGTATGGGGACGTGGGTGGACACAGTCATCATGTCCGAGGAGCCTTCGTCTGATTCGGCAGTCACACGACTCGAGACGGGCGACATCGACGTGTACGCGTACGCTATCTCTGAAGCTCGCTCGCCCAACGGATCTTCGATTCCAACGTGCTCGATTATGCGACGTCGTATGGCAGCTATAACGAGCTCACCTTCAACACGTCTGGCCCCGAGTTCGACGATGGCCGGCTCAATCCTTTCTCGGTGCCGCGCATCCGTGAGGCGATGAACTGGCTGGTGGATCGCACCTATATCGTGGGGGAGATCCAGGGCGGCATGGCTGTGCCGCGATACACACCCATCGGCTTTGCCTCGAATGATACGGGTCTTCTGGCGGACGTCATTTCAGCCATCGAGTTGACGTACGCATACGATATGGCTAGGGCAGAGGAGATCGTCACCGAGGAAATGGAGGCCCTGGGGGCCGAGATGGTGGATGGTTTGTGGCTTTACAACGGCGAGCCGGTTGAGGTCATCGGCCTCATTCGTATAGAGGATGAGCGGCTGGAGATCGGCGATTACTTCGGCAACCAGTTGGAGGATATCGGCTTTACCGTGCGGCGCGACTACAAGACGTCGGGCGAAGCCAGCCCCTGCTGGATCAGCACCCACCCGGACGAGGGGTGCTTCAGCTACTACACCGGCGGTTGGGTGAGCACCGCCATCAACCGTGACGCGGGTGGCAACTTCTCGTTCTTCTACACGCCGGATGGTTACGTCGGTGTGCCGCTGTGGGACAACTACACCCCCACCGAGGAGTTTTACCAGCTAGCGCGCGATTTGGACAACAACAATTTCGAGAGTATGGAAGAGCGTCGAGAGATGATGGCCCAGGCGCTCGATTGGGCCATGGAGGACTCGGCGCGGGTGTGGCTGACCGACCGGACGGGCGTGTCGCCCATCAGGTCAGAACTCTCGGTAGCCAGCGACCTGTCTGGGTCGGTCTACGGCGTGCACCTGTGGGCGCAGACGCTGCGCTACAAGGATCAGGTCGGGGGCTCGGTGAACATCGCCATGCCCAGCATGATGACCCAGCCGTGGAACCCGGTCGCCGGCTCCAACTGGGTCTACGACATGATGCCGATGCGCGGCATGGGGAGCTCGGCCGTGGTGCCCGATCCCTACACCGGGTTGCTCTTACCGATGCGGCTCGAGCGGGCCGATGTCTACGTCAAGGAAGGTCAACCGGTTGGGCAGACGCTGGATTGGGCCAACCTGGAATTCGTGAGTGAGAACGTCGTTCCAGACGACGCCTGGGTGGATTGGGACGCCGAGAACCAGGTCTTTATCACGGCGGGCGAGAAGTACACGGAGACGGAGACCGCCAGGGCCAAGATCGTCATGTACTTCCCCGACGACTTCCTGGACGTCGTGAAGTGGCACGATGGAAGCCCCTTCAGCCTGGCGGACATGGTCTTCTCTGCAGCCTTCTACTTCGACCGGGCCAACGAGGCCAGCCCCATCTTCGACCAGGGCGCGGTGGGTTCCTTCCAGTCGTTCATGCAGGCCTTCAAAGGTTGGCGCATCGCGTCGGAGGACCCGGTGGTGATCGAGTATTACACCGACGCCGTCGGGCTCGACGTCGAAAACAACGTCACGAACTTCCGCGCCATGTACCCCTGCTTGGGCGGTATGTATAATCAGGGAGAGGGCGCCTGGCACAACATGGCGCTGGCGTGGCTGGCGGAGGAGAACGACGAGTTGGCCTTCTCGGACAGCAAGTCGGCGGATCTCGAGGTCGAGCATACCAGCTTCATCGGTGGACCAAGTCTCACGATCCTGAAGAGCAAGCTTGATCAAGCCCAGGAAGAGGGCTTCATCCCGTACGCCCCCACCATGAGCCAGTATATCTCGGCTGACGAGGTTGAGGCGCGTTACGCGAACCTGCAAGAGTGGTACCGCCGGCGCAACCACTTCTATATCGCCACCGGCCCCTTCTTCTTGCAGCAGGTCTTCCCCGTCGAGGGGACGCTGATCCTGCAGCGTAATCCGGATTACCCCGACAGGGCAGACCGGTGGGCGCGCTTCGTCGAGGCGCCCATTCCGGAGGTCGTGGTCGATGGGCCGGGGCAGGTGGGCATCGGTGACGAGGCCGTGTATGACGTGTTCGTCGATCTCGAGGAGGGGGTCCCCTATCCGGTTGAGGACATCTCCATGGTCAAGTTCCTGGTCTTCGATGCCGTTGGTGAGCTCGTTTACACGGGCGACGGCGAGGCGGTCGAGGACGGTTACTGGCAGGCGGTGCTCGACGCGGATTTGACGGGCGAACTCGAGGCTGGTTCTAACCGGCTGGTGGTCATCGCCGTCTCGAAGAACGCGCTGATCCCGGTGCGCCGGACTGTCGACTTCATAACCCAGTAATGTGGGCTGCTTTGTTCCGGAGGGGGACGTGTATCGCTCTCCGGGGTGCTTTGGCAGCCGCACAACGTACGTGACGTGAGTTGCTCTGCTGGGAGGCGGGTCTCACTCGCCTCCCAGCATTTTGTTCGGATGGATGGATGACACTTCACGTGTTACGACTCAGTTGCGAGGTACGTCGCATCTGAGTGGCAACCTCTGATTGACTGAAAATCTTTTGAAACCACGGATTCACACAGATGAAAGTCGAATTTGATCGAAAGAAAAGAAAAATCCGTGTTTATCTGCGGTTAATTTGGACATCTGTAGTTTTGTCAGTCAACCAGACGGCAACCTTCATCAGACTTCCGAAGTCAAAGGGGTCTGGAAACGTGCGAAAAGTTGGCTTTCAAAAGGACTCAGCCGATACAAGGGCCTGTCGAAGACTTTGGAAGTTTAATGTGACATTGCCGAATAAATCATAATGGAAAGCGAGAACTAGGATGAGTGATACCGCATTGGTTGGGGCCAGTGAGGGGGTGGGGCTGGAGAAGACGAGATCCCTCTTTGAAACCCTCTCTCGGGTGGCCAAATACACGCTTGTCAGGTTAGTATTTCTGTTCCTTACCGTGGTGGTGGGCGTCTATCTGGTCGTAATCGTCGCCAACATGGGGGGCTACGTCGACGAGATACGGCGGGGGAATATCCACCAGATGATATCGTTAGAGATCTCCCAGGACGAGAGCCCAGAGATGAGGGCGTTGAGCACCGAGGCGAAACAGGCGCTCATCAGGGAACGGGTCGCGATTGAGGTGAAGCGTCAGGGTCTGGACAGGCCCTTCATCGTGCGCAGTTTCGATTTCCTCAGACAGGCCCTCACGCTCAACCTGGGCTTTGCCTCAGATATGGTGAGCGACACCGGATCGAAACAGGTGAAGTTGATTCTCCTGGAACGGCTGCCGCCCACCTTGCTCCTGTGGGGAGCGGCGAATGTCACCCTTTTCTTCGCCAGTCTTTTCTTTGGCCTGTTTCTCTCCAGGAAGTATGGGAGTTGGTTGGACAGGTTTGTCGTCGCTATGGCCCCGACGTCCTCCGCGCCGGCCTGGTTCTATGGCCTTTTCTTGATCCTCGTCTTCGCCGCCCTGCTACAGATCCTGCCCTTTGGGGGGATGGTAGCTGCCCCGCCGCCGGAATCGAAGATCCTGTACGCGCTTAGTGTGTTGAAGCATTTGATTCTACCGACCTCCGCGATCGTGATCAGCTCTGTCTTCCTGCAGACGTTTAACTTCCGCACCTTCTTCTTGATCTACTCGAGCGAGGACTACGTGGAAATGGCGAAGGCGAAGGGGCTCTCGGACAGGGAGATTGAGCGGCGTTACGTGCTCAGACCGGTGCTGCCTACGATCATCACCCAGTTCGCCCTGCTGCTGATCGCCGTGTGGATGGGGGCCACGATCCTGGAAACGGTCTTCAATTGGCCTGGCCTGGGCCGGACGCTTTTCAGGGCGATCGGCCTCTTCGATACGTCGGTGATCGTCGGTTCCCAGGTGATCTTCGCTTACCTCCTCGCCGGCACCGTCTTTCTACTGGACATCATCTACGCCCTGGTCGATCCAAGAGTGCGAATTGGGGCGGAGGGGAGGACACGATGAAATCGCTTCGCGAACTGACTCACTATCCGAGCGCCTTGATGGGCTTGGCGATTATCCTGGCCCTGGTCGTTCTTTCGATCTACGCCCTCGCATCTATGCCGTATAGTGAGGCTGTACGGCTCTGGCGGGGGGGGGAAGATGTCTGGTACGATAGGCCGAAGAACGCAGCGCCGACGTGGACGAACCTCTTCCGGGAGCAGAAGCTCCCGACGACGATAACGATGGACAGCCGGGACGAGTCGATCGAGAAGGACATTGAGGTCGGCGCCGGAGATATGACGAATATACACATGTCTTTCGAATTCGACTATCCCTATCACGGTTTTCCACGGGAGATATCTATTTTTTTCAATGCTGAATTCGAGAGAAAGCAGCCTCACGTCTCGATCACCTGGTTGACCCCCGATGGCAGAGAGATCCGGATTGCGGACAAGTCAGTAGGTGTGAGGGAATCTTACCGCATCTCCCAGGACAGCACGCTCCAGCGGAGGCTCGGGGGCGGGGTTGCGCCTCATCAGGGGCTTTTCGCCGTCGATCCGAAAGCAGATGACCTGGTCTCTCTTCAAGGCACGTATACGTTGCGTATCGAGGCTGTCGTGTTCGAGCCGGAGGCTGACCTGGATGCCGAAGTCGTGATCTACGGTCAGGTCCACGGCATAGCGGGGACGGACCACCGTCGTCGAGAATTGTCGGTGGCGCTGTTGTGGGGCACCCCCATCGCGCTCGCCTTTGGCCTTCTCGCCGCCGTCGGCACCACCATGACTACGATGATCATCGCCGGCGTGGGTACCTGGTTCGGCGGATGGGTGGATGCGCTGATCCAGCGCGTCACGGAGGTGAACTTGATCCTGCCCATGCTGCCGATCTTGATCATGATCGGAACGTTCTACTCGAGAAGTATCTGGTTGATGCTCGGGGTGCTGATCTTGCTATCCATCTTCGGTGGAGCGATCAAGATCTATCGGGCCATCTTTATCCAGGTGAAAGAGTCCCCGTATATCGAGGCGGCCCAGGCTTACGGCGCCGGTAATTTCCGTCTGATCTTCAGGTACCTGATTCCGCGCATCATCCCGACGTTGATTCCCAACCTCGTCACGCTGGTTCCCACTTTCGTATTCATCGAGGCGGCGCTCGCGCTGCTGGGGCTGGGCGACCCGGTCCTTCCCACGTGGGGTAAGATCATCTCCGATGCGTATAACTTTGGCGCCCTGTACCATGGCTTTTACTACTGGGTGCTGGAACCGTCCGCCCTGCTGATGTTGACGGCGCTGGCCTTTTCACTGCTAGGATTTTCCCTCGATCGCATCTTCAACCCCAGACTGAGAGGTATGTAGCACCGATGTCAGATAACGGTAATAATATACTTATGCGTGTCGAAGATCTGCGGCTCTACTTCCGCACCAGAAATGGCGTGGTTCAGGCTGTCGACGGTGTGGATCTTGACCTTGGCTATAACGAAGCAATCGTGGTGCTCGGCGAGTCGGGTTGTGGGAAGACCTCGTTGGCCAAGGCGGTCCTGCGTCTGTTGCCTCGCAACGTCGATACCTATTCGGGTCACGTTTACCTGAATGGCACAGACGTGATGGCCCTGGACGATCGGGATTTTCGCCGGGACGTCCGGTGGGTCAAGATGTCGATGGTGCCACAGGCGGCGATGAACGCCCTGAACCCTGTGCTCCGGGTGGGCGATCAGGTGGCGGAACCGATGACGGCTCACTACCTGGCGGACAAAGAGGAGGCGTTGGCCCAGGCTCGTCGCATGTTCCAGCACGTCGGTGTGCCGGTCGATTTTCTGCACCGTTATGCCTTCGAGTTGAGTGGTGGGATGCGGCAGCGGGTCGCCCTGGCTATGGCGCTGGTGACGATGCCAAACCTGGTCTTCCTCGATGAACCGACGTCGGCGCTGGACGTGCTGACTCAGGCGAACATCTTCAACGTCCTCAAACAGATCAAGAATGAATTGGAGGTCAGTTTCATCCTCATCACGCACGACATCGCCACCTCTAGCGAACTGGCGGACCGGGTGGCGGTCATGTACGCCGGTCATATTGTGGAGGTGAGCCACGCCAGTCTGTTCTTTGCAGAACCGCTGCATCCCTATTCGAGGATGCTGATGGACAGCGTGCCGAGATTGAAGGTGGAACAGGAACCGACGTTCATTACCGGACATCCCCCAAGCTTACTTGGCCCTCCGTCGGGTTGTCGATTTGCGGATCGTTGCCCGTCGAGGTTCGAGAAGTGTGCGGAGGAGCCTTCTGTCTTTGAGGTAAAGGGGCATAGGGTCAAATGCTGGCTATACGGTTGAGTCTAGGAGTTTAGCATGTCTGTTGACATAAGGAATAGAGAAGAAGAAGTCGAGAATGAGACGTTGCTCGACAAGGGCGGGTACGAAAAACTAAGCGGCGCGCTGCTTTCGGTCAGGGATTTGCGCGTCTGGTTCGAGTTGAAACGTTTCGGTTTCTTGCACGCCGGTTACGTGCGTGCGGTGGACGGTGTAAATTTCGATCTCCACCGGGGAGAGGCGATTGGCATCGTCGGCGAGAGCGGGTGTGGGAAGACCACGTTGATGAAGACGATTTTGGGTCTCTATCGACCGACAGAAGGGGAAGTGTCCTTCGCGGGTAGTGAAGTCGATACGTTTGGGTCTCAGGCGCTGCAATCCTACCGTTCCAGCGTGGGTTACGTGCAACAGGACCCCTACGGCGCCTTGCCACCCTTCATGAACGTGCAAAGCATTTTGGAAGAACCGATGCGTATCCATGGGATAAAGGACGAGCTGGAACGCGACCGGCGTATTCGTGACGTCATGTCCGAGGTCAAGATGACGCCGGCAGATGACTTTTTGAATAAATACCCCCACATGTTGAGCGGGGGGCAACAACAGCGTGTGGTCATCGCCCGGGCTATGATCCTGGAACCGCGATTGATTGTGGCGGACGAGCCGGTCTCTATGCTCGATGCCTCCGTCAGGGTAGAGATCCTGCGATTGCTGCAGAAGTTGCAGGATTCCCACGACCTTGCCGTCATCTACATCACCCACGATCTTTCCACGGTCCGGTATTTCTCGGAATACATCTTCGTGATGTATGCCGGAAAGCTCATCGAAAGAGCCAGGGTGCATGAATTGTTGGCCAATCCGCTTCACCCGTATACTCACGCGCTGCTGGAGGCAACTCCGGACCCGGATTATCAGAATGCGCTTACTCAGAAAGAGATCCCACCCGGTGAGCCGCCCAGCTTGGTCAATCCGCCATCGGGGTGCCGCTTCCACCCCCGTTGCTCTCGAATGATACAAGGCTTGTGTGAAGTGGAGATCCCACCCGATTTCGAGCCAGAACCGGAACACTTTGCCGCCTGTTGGCTTCATCGTTAAGCCTTGCAGGATCGACATCGACAAATCTTTGTCGATATGGCGCGATGGCCTGGCCCCCGTTTCGCGTTCGGTGCGGACCACAGTCCGGCTGCCGGGCAGGCGCTGGTCAGGGATTGCCCCAAAGGGGCCTCTGATCGACGTATCTACAGACGCCTTCTTGACTCGATAGTGGAGAAAGAAAAGGGTAACCGTTTAGGCCAGGGGAGCATTGGACACAGATTTTCATGGATTCACACTGATTGAGGCCATCAAGCAGGCCTTACTTGGCACTCGATGGAAAAAATCTGTGCAATCTGTGTCCCATCGTTCAATCACATAAACGCTTACAGAAAAGAGAAGCCAGTGGAATGTCGTGTCTACCTGTTGTGCTTGTGCTCGCATAACCACAACAGGTAGGTTGCCTTTGCCCACTAAAAATTTGGGCTCTCTCGTAGTTCGCAGGCTCGGCTTAGCAAGCAGTCAATTTTTTGCCACAAATCCTTCGACCATGCGAAATCCCAAAGAGCCAAATTTGGTATCATCTCAATAAACCGGGGCAAACTCGCTCGGGCCGGTCTCCTGACCGTGCCCGCTGTGGCTCGGTCGGGAGACCGGCCACAGCTCCCCAACTTATTGAGAAGATACTAAATTTGTTTGATTGGAGGTTGCGATGCTAAATATGTATCCTGCGAAGCTCATTCTCGTTGGCTTTGTGCTCGTTCTCTTTGGCTTCATTGGCCCTTTTCTGATGATACTTGGGATCGTTGAGACCAGCTTTACTTTTAGTATCCTCTCCTACTTCTCGTCAGTGATAGGTCTGTTTCTGGGCCTCATCGGCACGGCGATGTACACCAACGTTCGCAAGAAGTGACTCAAATGTCTAGAACAAGAAAGCTCTCAAGTAGACTCGCTCGACTTTTAGGAATACTGTTATTCTCGGCAGGTCTTCTTATCGCTATGCTTCTCTTCGGACTGGTTGTTTGGGCCGATTTCGAAGCGGCGCTATTTGACCCTGGTATGCGACAGGATACGTCGATTAGGTACTTGCGGTGTCCTGTGATGATCACGAAGTCAGAGACCGGGACCGTGAGCGCTTCGTTGACAAACCCGCTCGATAGGCCAATCAAGCGATACGTCCGGGCCCACATCACCGATGGTTACGTCACGTTGATGAGAGAGATCAACGATCTCGTTCCCCTTGATCCAGGGGAGACGCAGCAATTGGCGTGGAGCGTGACGGCGGATGACGCCGCATTCGAGCGCTTGATTCTCGTCAAGGTGATCGTACGGGGTAGATATCCGCTGCCCTCTCAGCAGGGGACGTGCGGCATTCTCGTGGTGGACGCGCCGAACTTAACCGGTCGTCAGGTCTTTGGCATTTCTCTGGCGATCAGTCTGCTGAGTATGGCGCTCGGTTTTGGTGTATGGTTCAGAGCGAGCAAGCCACTGCGTGAGGGAGGGCATCAGGCTGTCCGCGCTATGGCTGCGTTGACGGTAGGCGTTCTGGCGGGCATGATTGTCGGTTTGATGGGGTGGTGGGCGACTGGGATCATCATCTTTGTGGTCACCCTGATTGGCATTGGCGTCATCATCGGATACTTCGTGGATAAAGTTTGAGGCTTGATCTCAATACGCTTTGCTTGAGGTTGGCAGAAACCAGGTTTTTCAGAAACCTGGTTTCTTTTTATGAAACACATCTAGATTTTTCCTTCTTGACATCCCCCTTTTTCTACTTATAATATGACCCTGGTCATTTTTGAACTTTGGTCGTAACTGCTCAGCCTAGCGCCCGTTTGCAGCAGATGGGCGGGTTTGGGTTGTTTGGCGGGTGCTTCGCACCCGCCAAACAACCCAAACCCCCACTCTCCATCGCAGCAAGGGACTGGCCTGAGCAGTTACCTTTGGTCGTAATATATTTCTAATGGAAGGTGAAAGATGGGACGATTTGCGCGTTACGCGGCCTTGCTCGTCATCGTGCTCGCCGTGGTGGGGGGCGTGATATGCTTTCGCTCGCGTCAGGCGGGGCAGGGGGAGCAGAGTGTTCGCGCCGCTACCGTCGAGCGCGGGACAATGCTGGTTGTCGTCTCGGCCAGCGGCAATATCGAAGCAAATAAGCGAGTGAATTTAGCTTTCGAGTCGTCGGGCCGGGTGGATGAGGTGCTGGTGGCAGTGGGCGACCGGGTGGATGGCGGCGCCGTATTGGCGCGGCTGGATACCCGGCAGTTGGAGCTCCAGGTGCGCCAGGCTCAAGCAGCGTTGGCCTTGGCAGAGGCGCAACTGATCCAGCTTGAAGAAGGACCTCGGCCGGGGGAAATCGCCGCCGCCAGGGCCGAGGTACGAGCGGCCGAAGCCCAGGTAGAGAGCGCCCTCGCCGAGCGAGATCAACTCGCCGCTGGTCCCCGTGACGCGCAGATCGCCGCAGCCGAGGCCCAGGTCGCGTCGGCCGCGCTCCAACACCGGGTCACGTTGATCCAACACGACCGGACGATCAGGGAATCGGACGACGACGAGGCGAAGGATCAGGCGCGTTACGACCTCCGCGCGGCCGAGATGGCGCTATCCGCTGCCCAAACGCAACTTGACGA
>DSAR01000271.1 GCA_011046405.1 Chloroflexota bacterium
CCGGCCGAGGCGTCGCTGGTCACGTCAAAGGTCAGGGCGGTGGGGATCCTGGCCGAATAGCTGTTCGGGAGACGGGTGGAAAGTGGAACTCGCTGGACAGGTGATTTTGGGTGCGGCGATTCGCCGCGCCCAAAATCCGCGGGCATTGTCATTGTGATTCCCTCTTGACAGTAGATGGCTTTTGTGTTACGATATGCATCGTAATGCATATTGTTAGGGGGCAACGGTGAATTCCTATCCAGAGGCATCCAGTTTGTTCCACGTCCTGTCGCACCAGGCCCGTCTGCGTATCCTGGACGAGCTGCGCAGACGCGAGGCGTGCGTCTGTCATCTGCAGGCCGTCCTCAAGCGGCCCCAGGCATACGTCTCGCAGCAGTTGCGTGTGTTGCGTGAGGCGGGCCTAGTGACCGACGAACGGGACGGCATACTCGTCTACTACTATCTGACCGACGGGCAGGTGGAACGGCTGCTGGAGGACGTGTTGGGTCGGGCCGGGGGGCCGAGGTGTGTGAACGGATGCACGTGTCCCTGCTGTCAGACGTGATCCGATTGGCCAAAGGCCGCGATGTTGGCGGCCTTTTTTCAGGCGCAAAAATATGCAATTGAGTGCATAAGACTTATCGTCATCAGGAGGTGTGAGTTGAACATTCTAGAAACCATTGGCGTATTGTTGCATGCTGGACTGGGTAGCCTGGCCGCTTATCTGGCTGCGCACGTGCTGCTGTGTTTGCTGCCGGCCTTCCTTATCGCCGGCGCGTTGGCCGCGTTGATCCCCAAGGAAGCGATCACCAAGTACCTGGGGCGGGACGCCTCCAAGTGGATCTCGTACCCGGCGGCGGCAGTGGGCGGGTTCGTGCTGGCGGTCTGCTCGTGCACGATTATGCCGCTCTTTGCCAGCATCTACAAGAAGGGCGCCGGGATCGGCCCGGCGATCACCTTCCTCTTCGTCGGACCGGCGGTCAACATCCTGGCCATCACCCTCACCGGCGCGACGATCGGGATGGACATCGCCCTGGCCCGGATCGTACTCTCGATCATCTTCGGCATCGGCATCGGCCTGATGATGGCCTGGTTCTTCAGCGAAGATGACGCCGACGCTGCGCGTCGGTTGGCGCACAACCAGGCGACCAATGGTGGGCGGGCCTTCTCCGCAGGCGCCAGTGTCCCGGCGCGCACGTGGATCTTTTTCCTGCTCCTGCTGGGCATCCTGATCGCCGGCACCCTCCAGGTCGGCCTGCTGACGAACAGCTACGCCACCTTCACGATCCCCGGCCCCTGGGCCAGCTCCTTCCAGGCCTGGCTCGACAGCATCGTCCCGCCGAATGCCGCGATGGGCATCGAAGGTGTCAGCGTCCATGGCGTGTTTTTGATCGGGCTGCTGTTCTTGATCGCCATCACCGCCTGGCTGGGGCTGAACAAGGTGGACGAGGGATTCAACACCTGGACCTACGCCGCGTTGGGCATCATCACCCTGACGTTGCTAGTGGCCTCGTTCAAGGTCACTGCGGTCGCGGGCGGTTTGAGCGTCGGCGTCACGGGCAAGCTGATCGCCGAGATCGTGATCATCGCCGCCGTCTGGTGGATGGGCGTCAAGGCGTTCGACGCCTTTGCGATGCAGGAGTGGCTGTGGGAGATGTGGCGCTTCGTCAAGCAGATCATGCCCCTGCTGATCGCAGGTGTCTTCGTCGCCGGGATGGCGCGGGCCATCATCCCCCGCACGTGGATCGAGACCATCGCCGGGCGGAACACCGTCTGGGCCAACCTGGTCGGCGTGTTGTTTGGGGTCTTTATGTACTTCCCCACGCTGGTCGAGGTGCCCATCGCGCAGACGTTCCTCTCGCTGGGCATGCACCGTGGGGTGCTGCTGGCCTACCTGCTGGCCGACCCGGAGCTGAGCTTGCAGTCTATCCTGATTACCAACTCGGTCATCGGCCGGAAAAAGACGGCGGTCTACGTCATCCTGGTCACGATCTTTAGCACATTGGCGGGTCTGTTGTTCGGCGGCTGGGTAGATGGGATGAGCCTGTGGTTGATCGGAGCGATTCTGCTCGGGTCGGTCGGGGCACTGGTCGCCCTGGCGATGTGGACCAGCCACAACCGGCGACCTGTTCCGGCGGTAGCTGAGGAAGCGAAGTAAATCGTTTTAAGAACGCGGCAGATAAAAAATCTGGTTCTTTGGGATTTCGCATGGTAGCGGCGAAAGATTAGCCACGAATTGCACGAATTAACACGAAAAACCCAAAATTAGTGACAATTCGTGTAATTCGTGGCGAAAAGTTGACCGCTTGCTAAGCCAACCAGGCGAACTACCAGAGAGCCAAAAATCTAAAGTTTTTGAGAAGAAGGAGGATTTCGATGGAGATCAAAATTCTAGGCACCGGGTGCCCAAAGTGTAAACGACTGGAGGCGGTAGCTCGCGAAGCGGTGGAAGAGGCCGGTGTCGAGGCGACCTTCACCAAGGTTCAGGATATGGATGGGATCATGGCCTACGACGTCATGAGCACGCCGGGGCTGGTGATCGACGAGGCGGTCAAGTCGTCGGGCCGCATCCCGCGTAAGGAAGAGATCGTTGAGTGGATCCGCGCGGTATAGATGGACGATCTTCCCGAAAACTAACGGAGCTTTCGGGAAGATCGTTGTAAGGAGGAAAGCATGCTGCAGATCAAGGTCTTTGGTACCACGCCGCCCTGCGCCAACTGCAAACGCGCCGAAGCGCAGGCCCAGAAAGCGGCGGAGCAGTTCCCCGGTCAGGTCGAGGTGGTCAAGCTCGACGCGCTGGGGCCAGAAGTGGAGCCGTATGGCCTGATGACCACGCCGTTGGTCGTCGTGGATGAGGAAGTGATCGGCGCAGGCAGGGTTGTACCGTCGGACAAGCTTGTATCCATTATTCAAAACAAACTGGGAGGCTAAACATATGGTCAAATTAGAGGTCTTTAGCGGCGATCCACCCTGCCCGGGCTGCGTCGCCATCATCGATCTGGCGCAGCGGGTCGCTGCCAGGTACGAGGGTGAGTTGGCGCTCACCATTTACGAAGGCACCGAGGGAATGGAAAAATTCGAGGAGTACCGGCTCTTCTGTGTGCCGGCGGCGGTGGTCAACGGGGCCATTCGCATTGAGGGCATGTGCCCCAGCGAGGCGACGCTCAATAACGCGCTCAGGGAGGGTGGGCTATGTCTAAAATAAGGATCGAGGCATTTGTGTCGGTGCCGCCCTGTTCCGGCGGCGTGGCGGTCAAACGGCTGCTGAAGGAGATCGAGACCGAGTTCGGCGACCGGGTCGATGTCGTCTTTCACACCGGTCCCGGCGATCATGAGTGGGACGAATACGCCATCGGGAACGCCCCGGCGCTGGTCGTCGGCGATCTGGTCAAGTTCGTCGGATTGGCCCCCAGCAAAGAGAGCCTGGTCGGCGCGCTGCGCGAGGTAGGAATGGAGTAAGTAAGCGGTGAGGCCCACCGGGCGGTAACTACTGCCCGGTGGAACGGAAGTTCACCCAATCAAGTTCAGGGGATAGAAATAGAAGGGATCGTGGTGGCCATCGACAAATCGGAATACAGCATTACGGCTGCTCCAGCCGCCGTTGATCTGGCCCAGTTGTGGCCCGTGGATGAGATGCACTTCGTGCCCGTCGCCTCCCTGAAACCGGGTCAGATCGGGACAGGTGGTAACTACCCAGACTGTTGGGTCGGGACACAGAGAAACATGGAGGAGACACCGAGAATCACAGCGAACGAAAAAGGAAGCTTTTTCTCTGTGTCTCTCACGGAGAGACTCCGTGTAACTCTGTGTAACTATAGTCTGGGTGGTCACATTCCGTCTGAAACCCTGTAAAGAGAGTGTTAATGCTAGCTATCGAAAGTCAGCGTCGTCGATTAGAGTTGGGTTATCGATCTCCATCGTGACCCTCGTACTGGTCGCTCTATTGCTCGGGATGGTTCCTGTCGTCCGCGCCGACGAGCCGGTGGTGCACGCCGTGTTTTTCTGGTCGGAGAACTGCCCCCACTGTCACGATGTGATGGACCACGACTTCCCGCCGCTGGAGACGAAATACGGCGAGCAACTCGAGATCCAGAGGATCGAGATCTCCGACCCGGAACTACCCGCTGTGGGTGGCGGCGATGGATGCGTTCCAGGTGCCACCCGGAAGCCAGGGGGTGCCGATGCTGTTCATCGGCGACACGGTACTGGTGGGATCGCACGAGATCCCGGAGAAACTCCCGGGGCTGGTCGAGCAACATCTGGCAGCCGGCGGTGTGGATTATCCAGACATTCCGGGACTAAAGGAGACGCCAGAGCCGGTGCTTGAAGCGACCGCCGGCCCGCCCCGGTCGGTGCTTCATCTGTATTTCTTCTACAACCGCCGGTGCGGGGAATGTGTGGTGGTGTAGGAGGAGGTTTTGGATCCCCATCCACCTGGCCTATTTCTACCAGCCCGGTTGCCCGGAATGCGACCGGGTTCAATTGGCCCTGAATTACCTGCAAGACCAGTATCCACAACTCAACGTCTGCACCCTCGACGTCAGGGAGCAAGCGACGCTGTGCGAGTGGTTAGGAGAACAGGCCGACGTGCTGGTGGGCAAACGACTGACAGCGCCCGCTGTCTTTGTCGAGGACGAGGCGCTGGTGGGGGATGACCTGCACCCCGGCAGCCTGGAGGCCCTGCTCGCCCGCTACGCCGAGAGCGGCGCCCGGCCGATATGCACCGGGGACGTGAGCGACGAGGTCGCCTCCACCATCGTCGAGCGTTTCCGTTCCTTCGGCCTGGCGACGGTGCTGGTAGCCGGGTTGGTGGACGGCCTCAACCCCTGCGCCTTCGCCACGCTGGTCTTCCTGGGCGGGATCGTGACCAGCATTGGTCCGTGCAACGTGGCCATGATCCCGCTGATCATCGGTTACCTGGGCGGCTCGGCCGACGCCGCCCACCCGCTGTCGCGCCAACGCGCCTTCACGCTCTCGCTGACCTTTGCCACCGGTCTGGCGATCACCTTCACGGCCCTGGGCGTGATCGCCTCCCTCGCGGGTGGCCTGATCGGCGGCGCCAGCCGGGTGTGGTATTACGTCGTCGCCGCAGTCTGCATCCTGATCGCACTGCACATGTGGGGCGCGATTCGCCTGCCAGAGATCCCCGGCCTGGTCCGTCTGCGCGAGCGGGCCACGCTGCGGGGTATCCCAGGCGCGCTGGCGCTGGGGCTGGTCTCCGGGCTGCTCGCCTCCCAGTGCGCCACGCCGGTGCTGGTGGCGATTCTGACCTACGTGATGGCGCGGCAAGAGGTGCTGATCTACGGCGCGGCGTTGTTGTTTGTCTACGCGCTGGGGCGCGGGGCGCCGGTCGTGCTGGCCGGGACGTTTACGGGAGCACTTACCCGGCTCCGTGCGCTGGGGCGCTGGTCGGGCGTGATGGAGAAGGTCAGCGCGGCGATCGTGCTGGGCGTGGGCCTGTATTTCCTGTGGATCGCGTGACAGTGCACTGGAACGCACAGGTTAGCAGGTTGTTGGAGAGAGATACAAAAGACTTCGGAAGTCTTTCCAGAAAGAAGCTTTACCTGACGATTTTCGAGGCGATTTTGGCGTTTTTACGCGCATAAAACGGCTCGATCGAGATTCCCGAAGTCTGGATTTGCTTCTTTCCGACAGGCTGCTAGTGAACATACTTATGGAAAGGAATATGGAGCTTTCAAAACGACGTCTGTTGATCATCCTTCCGCTGTGGGGTATCCTCGTGCTCCTAGTGGGAACGTGCTGTGGGGTAAGGGAGCGCCAGGGAGGATTACTTGCGCCGTTCCCATCGGCTGAGGCGCCCACACAGCTTCCCGACCTAACCGCCTTCACGACTACTGGAGCCGAATCGACGCCCTCGCCTTCGCCCTCGCCGTCGCCGTCGCCTGTCCCCTCTCCTGGGTATGTTGCGTCTACTCCGCTACCGCAGACGACTTTCACCCTGACGATCCTATACACCGGTGAGATCTATGGCGAAATCCTGCCCTGTCCCGGTTGAGGGATTGCCATCGGTGGGTTGGCCCGGCGGGCCACCGCAATTGCTCAGTTGAGGGAACAGGTCCAGGGGAGCGTGCTGGTTTTGGATAGCGGAAACTGTTTTCCCACCTTGTTGGCAGCGGACGACGATTCGGGAAAGCTGATCGTCAGGGCAATGAATGCTATGGGGTACGATGCACTGGCCTTGGGTACGACGGAAGTTGCTGCTTTACCCGTTATGCGGGCGCGCTTTCAGGAAGTCGACTTTCCCGTACTCTCTGCTAACGTGGGGATAAGGGGCGCATTGCCGAACGTGCAACCTTACTTGATCGTGGAGATGGACGGGCATACCATCGCCATCGTAGGGGCGACGGACGAGCGCATCGACCAGCTGGGGGACCAGGTAGGATTGCCCATGGAGGTGGAGAGCGCAGTAGAGGCCGTCCAGCGCACGCTGCAGGAGGTGGAGGAACGGGCCGACATCGTCGTCGTTCTCTCGAACCTGGATTGGCAGGTGAACGAGACCCTGGCCCAGGAGGTCCCCGGCATTGACGTCATCATCGGCGCTTCCAGAAGGCGGCTGAACGAAGCGGTTACCGGCCCCGAGGGATTGGTGGTTCTCCAGGCCGCGGGAACACGGGGTGAGTATCTGGGCGTGCTGACGTTGGGTTTTGATGGTGCTGGGCGCGTGGCGGCCTTTGACGCCCGGCATGTGGCGCTCACTCCCAACTATGACGACGACCCGGAGATTGCGCGTATGATCCGAGAGCGGGGCACTGGTCCATGAGACAACCAGTCAAGTGGCTGTGGTTGGCGGTGTTACTCTGCACGCTGTTGGCAGCGTGCGTTCCTCGGCCTGCATCGACGGACGCTGCGACCGCAAGAGTAACGGCGACAGCATCCCCCACCACGCCGTCAACCAACCCGCCAGAGGAGCGCGATGCAGAGGATCGTGACCAAGAGAGCGACGACGGGTACGTACACATCACGCCATCGGAGTTGGCGTTTATGTTGGAGGATAAAGATTTTCTGTTGATCAACACCCACACGCCGTATGGGTATGAGATCGAACACACCGATGCCCACATCCTGCTCGACGGTGAGGGCCGGTGGTTGCGCCATTATCCCGCCGACCGGATGGCCAAGATCGTGCTGTACTGCCGCAGCGGGAAACGGTCTACCGTTACCGCCATAGGATTGGTAGCGGCCGGTTACACCAACGTGTACCACCTGGATGGGGGGATGCTCGCGTGGCACGCGGATGGCCTGCCGCTGCAGAGTAATTAGCGCGCTGTGTGCAGGGGGCGGCGGTCACCGCGGATGAAGTGTGATCCAGGCGAGGAGAGCCAATGGACAGCACAAAAGAACGCCTGCGTCGCATCTGGCTGACGCTGCAAGGAGAAGAGATCGTCGAACTGAAGCAGTTGATGATGGATCGTGACGTGGAGGGGACGAGAGCGTTCTTTCACCAGACCGTATTCCCTCGCGTGCGGCGCGCGGCCGATCGGCGGGGGATAAGCGCCGACGTTCCTTTCAATGGAGATAAACGGTCATGAATTTTGACGAATACATCGATCGTAACGAATATCCAACCCTAAAGTGGAGTGGGGCGTTCCTTTCAGAGTATTTTGGAAACGAAGAAGCGATTCCGATGTCAGTCGCTGATATGGATCTGAAAGCGCCCCCCGCTGTCATAGCGCAATTGCATAAACGGGTTACACACGGGATCTATGGCTATGCGTTTAGACCAGATAGCTATTTCAACGCCCTGGAGACGTGGTATCAAAATCGGCATGGATGGAGAATCGATCAAAAGCACATTGGAGCGAGCCCATCCATCTTGAGCGCCGTTTCCATCTTGATCAACCAGCATTCAAGTGAGGGGGATGGCGTGATTCTTCAACCGCCCGTTTTCTTCGAATTTCGAACGGTCATAAGAAGCAACAAGAGAAAAATCGTCAAAAACCCTCTCAATCTAATAGAAGGACGATACCGGATTGACTTTGACGATCTGGAACTCAAGGCATCTGATCCGAACAACAAGATATTGATATTATGTAACCCGCATAATCCTGTTGCCAGGGTTTGGACAAGGGCAGAGTTAGAACAAATAGCCGAGATATGCGAGCGTCACGATGTCTTTGTCATCGCGGATGAGATTCATGGGGATTTTTTCTTTCCCCCTCACAAGTATACCCCCTATCTGAATGTCTCTGAGACGGCTGTGCAGAATGGAGCAGCCTGTATCTCGCCAGCCAAGACGTTCAATATCTCAGGTATGGTTGACGCGATAACGATTATCCCCCACGAAAAACACCGCCAACGGTTCCATAAATTTGCTCATCGTCACCAGATCCACAAGGTGAACGTCTTTGCTTCAGTAGCGATGGAAGCCACTTATCGGGATGGGGCCGCATGGCTAGACGAGCTGCTGCTTTACATTCAAGGCAATGTCGACCTGGTCAGGGAACATTTGCAGAAAAATAACCCCAGAGTTTCATTGATTGAACCGGAGGGAACGTTCTTGGTCTGGCTGGATTTCAGAGAACTTGGTTGGGATGCCAAAGAACTGGAGAGGTTTCTATCACAGAAAGCCCAAGTGGCACTGGCCCCGGGCTATTGGTTCGGTAGAGAGGGCGTGGGGTTTGCGAGAATGACCATAGGTTGTCCGCGAGAAACAGTTCGGAGCGCTCTCAATAACCTTACTGCTGCGCTGCGCCCGGCACAGGCGGCGGGTTGTGACCCGCCTGGCACAAACATAGATAACTGAGTATCATCTCAATAAACCGGGGCAAACTCGCTCGGGCCGGTCTCCTGACCGTGCCCGCTGTGGCTCGGTCGGGAGACCGGCCACAGCTCCCCAACTTATTGAGAAGATACGTGCAGGGCATGCTGGATGCGTAGATCTCACCAATAGAGGGGGTATGGATGGCCATTTACTTGGATCACAACGCCACCACGCCGCTGCGGGCGGAGGTGCGGGAGGCGATGGCGCCCTATCTGGGCTATCTGGACGGCGTGTTCGGCAACGCCTCCAGCGTCCACGCCTTCGGGCGGGAGGCGGCCAAGGGGCTCAACGGGGCGCGGGAGCGAGTAGCGGCCGCGCTGGGCTGCGCGCCGGAGGAGATTGTTTTCACCGGCTGCGGCACCGAGGCCGACAACCTGGCGATCAAGGGCGTCGCGTATGCCCATCGGGGAAACCACATCATCACCACCTCGATCGAGCATCACGCCGTGCTGCATACGTGCCAGTACCTGGAGCGGCGCGGGTTCAGCGTCACCTACCTGCCCGTGGATGGGCATGGTCTGGTGGATCCGGATGATGTGCAGAAGGCCATCACCGAGCGCACCAGCCTGGTCAGTGTGATGCACGCCAACAACGAGGTGGGCACGATCCAGCCCATCGCCGAGATCGGGCGCATCACTCGCGAGCGAGGCGTGGTGTTTCACACCGACGCGGTGCAGTCGTTCGGCAAGCTACCCACACAGGTGGACGAGTTGTGCGTCGATCTGCTGACCTTATCGGCGCACAAGATCTATGGCCCCAAGGGCGTGGGCGCGCTGTACGTCCGTCGAGGCACGCGTCTCGAAGCGCTGTTGCACGGTGGCCATCACGAGCATGGCCTGCGGGCCGGGACGGAGAACGTGGCCGGCATCGTGGGGCTGGGCCGGGCCGCGGAGCTGGCTATGGCCGAGATGGAAGAGGAGGGGCGGCGAGTGACGGCCCTGCGAGAGCGTCTGTGGGAGGGCATCGCGGCGAACCTGAAGGGCGTGCGGCGCAACGGGCATCCCACGCGAGCATTGCCCAACACGCTCAACGTCTGCTTCGAGTACCTGGAGGGGGAGGCGATCCTGATGGGCCTGGATGCCCAGGGCATCGCCGTCTCCACCGGATCGGCCTGTACGTCGGACGTGCTGGAGCCGTCGCACGTGCTGCTGGCGATGGGCGTGCCGCCACTGATCGCCCAGGGATCGGTGCGCTTCAGCCTGGGGCGGGGCACCACCGACCAAGAGATAGATGACGTGCTTGAGGCGGTGACCGGCATCGTCCAGCCGCTGCAGGCCGCTTCGCCCCTGTTTGTCGAGGAGATGGGCGTATGAACGACGTGAAGGACGACGATGTGCTGTGGCACGGCTTCACCATCACCCACGTCAAGGACTGCATCGCCGATCCGAGCAAGAACCGGGTCGTGGCCGAGTTCTCCGACGACGTCTCGCCGGTGTTTCCCTATCTGAACGCCACCATCTCCAATCTGATGTACACGCCGGCGGCCAACAGTGTCACCGTCAAGCGCGGGGAGCGCATCCTGACCTTTTACCCGCGGGTGGCGAAGCTGGCCAAGGTGGATGGGGCCGAGGATGCAAGGGATCAACTGGCGTGGTTCAAGGAACTATGCAACGATACCTGGCGGCGGCGGGAGGAGATCACGCCGCTCTACGAGCGGCGCAAGCTGCTGGGACATCTGGACGTCTACCGGCTCTTGCCCGGGCTGAACTGTGGCGAGTGCGGCGAGCCGACCTGTATGGCCTTCGCTTTCGGATTGTTGATGGATAAGCGCCAGTTGTCCGAGTGTCCGCGCCTGCAGGAAGATGAGTACGCGGAGGGCGGCCGGCGCCTGGCGGAGTTGTTGGGTCTGTAAATAGTGATTTGAGAGTGACTACTCCTCACCTTGTGCCCGCCGGATCACAATCCGGTCACCGGATCACAATCCGGTCACTTGCAGGCAACGTGCTGGCTTCCATCACCAATCCGCCGGTGACCTGTGCGACATCGGCGCGGATTGTGATCCGCACCGCACACGTATGCTGAGTAGTTACATTTGAGAAAGGAAGCGTGAGATGATAGCCAAGAGCGTAACGGTTTATATGAAGGAATCCTGCCCGTATTCGCGAGGCCTGATCCGCAAGCTGGAGCGCGACGGTGTGGATTACGTCAGGTATGACGTGGACCGGGATGCCGCCCGGCTCGCGGAGATGCTGGCCCTCAACGGCGGACGGCGCGCCGTGCCGACTATCGTGTGGCCCGATAAGGGCGTCGAGGTTGGCTTCCACGGTCAGTGAAAGGTGTAAGCGCGCCGGCCGTGGGCCAGCGAAAGAGGAGATGTCAGGTGAATCGAAGCAGAAAGATCAAGGTCATTGTCCGCGAAGAGTAAAACGGATGAAATTAGATAACACGCAAGTGCTGATGATGGACGATATTCCATTCCAGCCAAACTTGCCGAAACTGTTGAGGAAGCTGCGCGTGAAAGAGGACACCAGGTACGCCAAGCAGATCGAGTGCCTGCTTGACGAAGCACAGGCCATCGCCAGACCTCGAGCAATGTACCGGGTCGCCTACGTCGATTCCAGGGACGAGGACAGCGTGGTGATTGGCGGCGTCAGGTTCCACAGCCGCGTGCTGCGGGTCAACTTGGACTCGGTACATCGTGTATTCCCGTTCGTGGTTACAGGCGGGACCGAGCTGCACGAGTGGATGCAGGCTCAGGACGACATGCTGTTGCGCTACTATGCCGACGTCATCAGCGAGACCGCTTTGCGGCAGGCGTCGGCCATGTTGAAGGCGCACCTGGTCAGGCGCTATGCTCTGGGACGCACCTCGACCATGTCGCCTGGTTCCCTGGAGGACTGGCCCATCCAAGAACAGCGGCCCCTGTTTGCACTCCTCGGCGACCTGGAACAGGCGATTGGCGTGCGCCTCACGGACAGCATGCTGATGATCCCATCCAAGTCCGTCTCCGGCATCCGGTTTCCGGTCGAGAAGACGTTCGAGAGCTGCCAGTTGTGCCAGCGAGAGCGTTGTCCGAGCAGAAAAGCGCCGTACGACCCCGATTTGTACGCGAGACGCTATCGCCCCGAGATGGAGGCGGCGTCCGAGGGGCTGAGGTAGACGCTGAAAAAGAGGCATATTGAGCATTTGAGGAGGGACGTGATGTTGATCGAAAAGTACGACCTGGAGGTGACCACCCCGCCGTGCGAACCGGGAGCGGAGCGCTTCAGCGGCGTGGCCCGGCTGGTGACCGACATCAGCGAGGTCTTGCCCTACCTAAACGCTACCCTGCGCGGCGCGGTCTACAACGCGGCTGTACCGGCTCTGACCTGGAAGAAGGGCGGGCACAACGTCGCCTTCCACCCCTATCAGATCGCCGTCAGTAACGTCGCGGATCGCGATGCGGCTATCAAAGAGGTGGATGGGCTGATCAAGCTGGTCAACCGCACGTGGGAGCGGCGCGACGAGATCGAGCCCGACCACGAGGTGCACCGCCGGCCCGGCCCACTGGATCTCTACAAGCTGCTGCCCCAGACCAACTGCAAGGAGTGCGGACAGCCCACGTGTTACACCTTCGCCCTCAAGCTGGCGGCCGGACACGTCAAGTTGAGCGATTGTCCGGTGATCCAGGATCCGGAGTACGCCGGCCAGTGGGCGCAGTTGAAGGGTATGGTGGCGGAGGACATACCAGCCATCTGACAGCGGAACTGAAATCGCAAGAGATTGAGAGAGCAGAATAAGGAGGACAACAAGTGAGACTTTACGCTGACAACGCAAAATGCTCGGGATGTCGCGCCTGCCTGGTGGCCTGTTCGCTCCACCTGTTCGGCGAGAACAATCCCAAGAAGGGCGCGGGATGTGGCGGGCTTCGGCCGCGAGTGGGACGCGCCGGCGTCGCGCTTCGTGGAGGAGCCGGCCGCCAGTGGGCCAGTTCACCCCGCCGGAGGCCGCCCAGCAGATGCTCGACTATTACTACGAGCAGCGCGGCTGGGACGAGAACGGCATTCCGACCCCGGAGACGCTGGAGCGGATGGGGTTGGATGAGTTAGTGAAGAGGCATTCAGCGTGAGCGTGACGCTGATCCTGGTGGGAGGATTGAAAGCGTACGCCGACGGTCGAGAACGGGTGGAAGCGAGCGCCGGCCCCACCGTGGCGGAGATACTGGAGAACGCGGGCGTCAAAGCAGCGCTGGTGGCAGCGGCGCTGCAGAGCGACGACGAGATGGTATCTCTGGACTATCGCCCTCGTGACGGAGAGACGTTGAAACTTATCGCCGTGATGGGCGGGGGATGACGGGTATCAACTAGGCACAAAAGGCAAAGTAGAAGCGGTTCTTTGGGATTTCGCATGGCCGCGGTGAGAGATTAGCTACGAATCCTTCGACTACGCTCAGGACAGGTTTGCACGAATTAACACGACAAACCCAAAGATTAGTGACAATTCGTGTAATTCGTGGCAAAAAATTGACCGCTTGCTAAGCCGATCATGCAAACTAGCAGAGAGCCGTAGAAGCGATGTAGAAGCGATAGTGAACAGGGAGATAGACAGAATGACGACTAATAGAGGAGCAAACATCCCGTCCGCTTGGGCGCGAGATTACATCCGTGAACGGGGAGGCGTCATCAGCATCCGCTGGACCTGGGTCTGTATGGGGTGATGAACCTTTTTCCAAGGCCCATCCGGTCGGATGGCAGAGCCCGACAATCCAGAGGATTACGTTCGTTTCACGATTGATGACGATCTAAGCGCCTACGTCTCGCGCGACCTGTTGGAAAAGCAAGAACCCGGCACACGGAAGCTGCGCTTTTACATTGGCGGACATGGCGGGTACTGGCTGGAACTCGCCGAGCCGTGGCGTGAAGACGGGAGAAAGGAATGAACATGCGTTACAAAGAGTTGGGACAGCAAGTTGAGGAGGTTCAAGCGCGGCTGACGCCCGCCTTCGTCGAGGATGCCGTCCAGGCGTTACTCCAGGAAGGGGAGGATGTAGGCGGCGGCGTCAACGCCCACCGGCTGGTCAAGCGCCTGCTGGGCGACCTGCACCTGCGCGATGTGGAGGAAGTATGGGCCTATGACCGGCTCAAGCCGGCGCTCCGGGCGGCCTTCGAGGAGATTCCATCGCTTTACTACTTCGAAGGTGACTGATGAGCGGAGGACGCCGTCTTTCCGTTGTGAAAGACGCTTCTTCCCGGTGGGAAGATCACGGAAATGAGGAATCAATGGGACATCGTCAGATACTGGTAGGCCGGCGACCGGCAGCGATCCAGGGGCTGGACGAGATGTTCGACGAACTGTACGAGCAGGGCCGGCATCCCAACGATCCTGGTCTGGGGAGAGAACTGGTCGAGCAAGCGCGCCAACGACGCAACTATATCCCCAGGCCAGCGGAGGATGACTTCGCCCAGGCCCTGCTGCGCGAATATCGCAAATACGTCGAGCAGCGTATGTGCGGTTGCCATCCTCAAGCGGTGGATTACGGCACGTGGCGCGGGCGTCCGCGGGAGCACATCCCCTGGTTCCCCACGCTGGCCGAGGATCTGTGCGACGGTTGTGGCGCCTGCATAGAGTTCTGCTCATTCGGCGTCTTTGAGTCCACCGAGGACGGCAAGGTGACGGTGCTAGAGCCCTTCAACTGCCAGGTGGGGTGCAGTTCGTGCGCCAACGTCTGCCCGCCGCGGGCGATCACCTTCCCGCCGCGTAGTATGCTGGATGCATTTCGCCCCGGCGGACGATGAAACAGGGACGATCGGTGAGAATAATCTGTATCAACCAGGACAATAGATTTCGCGCAAGGAAGGAGTCGATTATGACGAAGCGAAAAGCGGACGAAATCCGCAAGGCCGTCAGGCAGAATTACCAAGGAGTGGTCCAATCTACACCTGCGGGAGGCAGCTGTTGTTCGCCGTCTTGTTGTAGTGATGGCGACACAGCGCCGGGGGATCCGTCGATCCTTATGGGATACTCGATAGAGGCCCTATCGGCGGTGCCCGATGGGGCTAACATGGGCCTGGGATGTGGGAACCCGCTCGCCATCGCATCTCTCGAACCGGGAGAGATGGTGCTCGATCTGGGCAGTGGCGGCGGCTTCGACGCTTTTCTCGCAGCCCAAGCCGTTGGGGAGACTGGTCATGTCATCGGTGTGGATATGACGCCGGAGATGGTGCACCAGGCACGCCGTTTGGCCACCGAGAATGGCTACGACAACGTCGAGTTCCGCCTGGGTGAGATCGAACAGATCCCGCTCGAGGATAATTCTGTGGACGTCATCATCTCGAACTGCGTGATCAACCTCTCTCCGGAGAAAGAACGGGTCTTCCAAGAGGCGTTTCGCGTCTTGAAACCGGGCGGGCGTCTGGCCGTGTCTGACGTGGTGGCCACTGCGGAACTTCCGGCAGAGGTGAAGGACGACCTCGCTCTCCACTCCCACTGCATTGCCGGGGCATCGCCTATTGCTGAACTTGAGGCTATGTTGGAGCAGGCGGGGTTTGTGGCCATGCGCATACAACCCAAAGACGAGAGCCGGGCCTTTATTCGTGAATGGTCGCCGGATCTGCCCGCTGAGCTGTTTATCGTCTCAGCCACCATTGAGGCCGTGAAGGCGCTTTGATGACGCCGTGGATCAAGGCTCAGGTATGACCCTGGTTGGCTGACAAATTCAACATTCAACCAACACATAAAATATTTGGACACAGATCAACACAGATTCACACAGATTGAGGCCATCAAGCAGGCCTTACTTGGCACTCGATGAAAAAATCTGTGCAATCTGTGTCGATTTGTGTCCCATCGTTCAATCCCCTGAACGCTTACAACTCACCTACCTCCACGGCGACCACCTGGGCTCCGCCAGCCTGGCGAGCAACGCCACCGCCCAATCCTTCCACGTCGTGTGAGAGCGGAGCGTCAAAAGGATGCCGGGGACGGGGCCGACAATGGGACGTGGGACGATGACGGAGAACCAGGGCCACCCCCGGGTGCGAGAGGTGCGGCTCGCCCAGGGTGGTCAAATCGCGGCCTACACCGACCACTACTTCCACCAGGGGGATGGCAATGCCAGCGGCCATTGCGGCGGCAGCTTGCAAGACATGGACGGGATGGCAGGGCGGGCGTATCGCGTGGCGCACTACGCTGCTGACGGCACGCGGATGGCCGAGACAGTCACCCGGCATCGACGGAAGACGTGGGGCAGCGGGGATAACGAGCGGCGCTTCGTCACCGTGGACGCGGTATGCGCGTACGCCGAAGAGCAGAGCGGCGCCTCACGCCGCACCGAGTACGACTACGACGACGATCGCGGCAACCTGATCCAGGTGCGCGAGTACGAGAGCGCCGTCGCTGCCGTTCCCTACCGCACGACGGTGACCGGCTACGTCGTCAACGCCGGGGCGCACATCGTGGACCGGGTCCACCAGGTCAGTGTCTACGCCGGAGGCGCAGGGGGGCGGAAAGTGGCGGAGACCCGTTACTACTACGACCGCTACGCCGACGGCCGGCTGCGTCCGTGGGGGAGCGCGCCGACGCAGGGCGCGCTGGCGCGGGTGGAGAAGCGGGTCGAAATGGACGCCGAGCGCTTCACCGCCGAGGATTACCATTACGACCAATGGGGCAACCGCCGGGAAGCGTGGCGCTACGGCGGATACGGCGCCAGCGGGAGCGAGACCTACACCGATCCGCTCACGACGACGACGGCGTACGACCCCGTCTATCGCCAGTTCCCCGTCGAGACGTGCAACGCCCTCGGCCAATGCACGCAGATGGCATACCACGACGGGAGCGACGAGCATGGGCTGTTCGGTCAGGTCGCACACGTGACCGACCCCAACGGGGCGACGACCGCCTTCCGCTACGACCGCTTCGGGCGGCTGGTGGCGGTGCGGGCGCCCGACGACGCGGGGTGGGCGGCGGGGGAGGTGAGCACGCGCTACGCTTACCGCGATCTGGGGA
>DSAR01000265.1 GCA_011046405.1 Chloroflexota bacterium
GTGCGCTTCAAGTACAGCCCCGATAGCGTCAAAGTCGGCGCCTTCATCAGCTTCATCGCCGGGATGACGGCACTGTTCCTGGCCGGCCTTTACCTGTGGCGCTTCTTCTACCGGGCCGGGGACGACGCCAGCACCGTCCAGCGGGTGGCGAAGAATTCCATCGCGCCCATCGTCCTCAATCTCTTCAACCGGAGCATCGACCTGGCCTTTGCCGCCTTGATGGCCCGCATCCTGGGGCCGGTGGGCAACGGTCAATACGCCTGGGCGATCAACGTCTACCTGTGGTTCGACATTATAGCCAACTTTGGTCTGGACGTGTACCTGGTGCGCGAGGCGGCGCGGGAACCAGCCTGCGCGCGTAACGTCTTTTTCAACACCACCATCTTGCGGCTTTTCCTCTTCGCAGCGGCGGCCCCGGCGCTGGGTGGATTCCTGCTCGCCTGGCAGGGGATCGACGGCGCGCTGAACGCGCCGTCGATCTGGGCGCTCGTGCTGCTCTACCTGGGCCTGTTGCCCGGCACCATCGCCAACGGGTTGACCGCCCTCTTCCGGGCCTGCGAGAAACACGAGTTCCCCGCCGCGATCCAGACGGTGACCACGATCATCAAGGTGACGCTGGGCGTGTTGGCCCTGGTGGGCGGATTCGGTTTCGTCGGCGTGGCGGGAGCCACGATTTTCACCAACGCGACGACGATGACGATCCTGGCGATTCTGGCCCGTCGTTGGCTCTGGGCCGGGCCGGCGCGCTTGCCGGAGGGGCCGGTTCGCCTGCAGCGGCCCTTGCTGCGCGAGATGTTGGTCGTGAGCTGGCCACTGATGCTGTCGCTGCTGCTGCAGGTGCTCTTTCCCGGCGTCAACGTGCTGCTGCTCAAGCCCTTGCAGGGGGACGCGGCCGTCGGCTGGTACGATGCGGGCTACAAGTGGATCAGCGCGTTGAACATCATCCCCGCCTTTTTCACCGTGGCGGTCTTCCCGGTGATGTCGCGCCAGGCGGCGCAGAACCGGGCCGGGCTGATGACGTCCTACCGGCTCTCGTCCAAGCTGCTGACGATGATCTCGCTGCCAGCGGCGGTCTTGATCACGCTGTTGGCGAATGTCCTGGTCGGCGTCCTCAGCGGGGGGCAATTCCTGCCCCACGGGGCGATTGCGCTCCAGATCCTGGTCTGGTCGGTCGTCTTCGGATGGCTCAACAGCCTCACCAACTACGTCCTCATCGCCCTCGACCGGCAGCGTTACGTGCTGCTGGCCTCCGGCGCCCGCGTGGTGTTCGCCATCGCGGCCAATCTGCTGTTCGTGCGGGCCTTCAGTTACGTCGCGTCGGCCAGCGTGATCGTGGCGGGCGAGGCGTTGTTGTTCGCCCTGTTCGACACCGACCTGCGGCGTCAACTAGGCGCGGTGGGCTGGGGGCCGCTGCTCTGGCGGACGGGACTGGCGGCGCTGGTGATGGGCGGCGTGCTCGCCGGCGTGGCGGCGTTCAACCCGGCGCTGGCGCTCCTGAGCGGCCTCGTCGTCTATCCCCTGGCGTTGTTCCTGCTGCGGGCCATCACCCCGGCAGAATGGGCGGCCTTGGCCCCGCTCTTGCCGGGCCGCCTGCGCCGGTGGGTGTCGGCTTAGTTTTTCTCGTTCTCTCCCTGATTCGAATTTAGGTAAGAAAGCACCAGCCACCGCCGCGAGAAGTGCCCCTGGGTGGCGATCTCGATCCCCATCGGGAGCGGTCCGCCCAACAGCTCGTGCACGATCTTCGGCACGCGCCACCCCCGTTCGTGTAACGCCAGTATCTTTTCCCCCAGACCTTCCAGGTAAGCGATCTTCTCCGTCAGCGCCTCAGCCGGATTCTCGCGCACGCGGGCGGCGGCGGGGAAGAGCACGGTTGCCGGCAGGGCCGCGATCCGCTTCAGCGACGCAATGATGGCCCAGATGTCGTAGCGGGAGCCCAGGGCGCGATCCTGCCCGCCGATGAACAGATCGCCGGTGAAGAGCCAGCCCTGCGCCGGCTCGTAGAGGCAGACGTGATCGGGGCTGTGTCCGGGTGTGTGGAGCACCCGGAAGCGGTAACGCCCAGTCTCGACGAGGTCACCGTCGGCGATGGGTCGGCCGTGGGAAGGCGCGGGCCAGCCCCACATGAAGCGCCGGTAGCGTTGAAGCGGTTGTTCGTTCCGGGGATCGGCCAGGATGGGCAGGGCCAGCGGGTGGGCCCGGATGGTCAGCCCGGCGCGCTGGCGTTGGAGCACGCCGTTGGCGCCGATGTGATCCTCGTGGCTGTGGGTGTTGACGATCCCGTCCAGGACCGTTTCCGACAGCGCCGACACCAGTTCCGGCGCGGTGTGGGCGCAGCCGGTGTCGATCAGCAAGCCATCGACCAGGTAGGCGCTGGTCCAGTAGCGGCCTCGTCCCAGGATTGTGCGGGCCAGGTCGAAGCGCGTGACCGCGCCGTCGGCGTAGGGTGTGGATTTGAGCATGGCAAGGGGAGTTTATCATCGTTTCGTGCGCAGGGCAAGTGTTCATTACCGCTTTTAGTAGCGGTGGCGCTCTGCTTTGCTTTTTGCTCGTGGCGGATTACAATCCGCCAATCGGCGGCGTGATAAAATTGCTTTCTTGCTTTGAAACCGCCGGATTGTGATCCGGCGGGCGCGAGGGTAGAAAGGCGGGTGCGAGAATAGAAAGGCGGGTGCGAGGGTAGAAAGGCGGGCGCGAGAGTGGAAAAGCATGGTAAGCGGAGAATTGTGGGCATAGAAAAATGGGTTCTTTGGGATTTCGCATGGCCGCGGTGAGAGATTAGCCACGAATTGCACGAATTAACACGAAAATCCCAAAGATTAGTGACAATTCGTGTAAACCTGTCCTGAGCGTAGTCGAAGGATTCGTGGCAAAAAATTGACCGCTTGCTAAGCCGAGCATGCGAACTAGCAGAGAGCCGAAAAATGTTGACGGCGACCCTGGCGCGTGGTATAATCTTCGTACAATCGAAACTTGAAAAAACGCTGAGCAGGAGGAGTAAGCGGGATCGGTCCTGGCGAACCGCTGAGTCCCGAGAAACGTGACTTAGTGGGAAGAGAAGAGGGCAGCGGCCAAAGCACCGGCCGGTTGCTGCAAGCCCTCGCAGCACCCCCCGCCGAACGTCGCCTGGGAGTTGAGCGGTTGAACCGGCGTTCAAACCGGACAAGCCGCTACGGGTTCGCCCGTTATCGCGAGGGCCTTTGTTAGAAGGCTATCGAGTGCGGCGGCAGTTCGTGCTTGCTTTTGGATTGGCCGCTGAACCAGGGTGGTACCACGGGAGTTTACCCCTTTCGTCCTTGGACGGGAGGGTTTTTTTTGTTTGCTGCACGCTTGACCTGCCAGAGTGGGTCGGGTAAAATACAAATGACACTATAGTGGCACAAATAGATGGAGGTGAACCCAATGACTGTGGTCAAGTTGACGGTTCGTCTGCCGGAGACGCTGCATCAAACGCTGAAACGTAAGGCCCGGAGCGAAAGCCGTTCGCTCAACCAGACGATCATCGAGGAATTGTGGCGCGCCCTGGCGTCTGAGGCGACCTACGAAACCGATCGTGAGCATACCCGGCGTGTGCTCCGGGAGAGCGGTCTGTTGGTCGATCGTGAGAGGTGGGTAGAAAAATACGTGGAGGCTGCGCCAGACGTCACCATTGAAGAAGTGCGGGCGTCGTGGGAAGGGCAGGCGCCGCTTTCGGAGGACATGATCGCCGACCGGGGAGAACGCTGATGTTCTATTTTGATAGCAGCGCCTTGGTCAAGTACTATATCTCGGAGGCGGGGAGCGATTGGGTGCGGAAATTGATTGACGGGCAGGCGGTTGATGTCGCCATTTCTCAACTCACGCTGGTAGAGATCGCCGCAGCTGTGGAGAAGCGGAGGCGTATGAAAACGATCGATGAGCGTCTCCGTATCCGGACGCTGGCGAGATTTGGGATGGATTGCCAGGCGCGTTACACAGTCGTTCGCGTCAGTGACGCGATTGTCGAGCTATCGGTGGCTTTGACTGCTCGTCACCCGTTGCGCGCTTACGACGCTGTGCAACTGGCGAGCGCGTTGCAGATTCACGAGATTCTGAATGCCAACCATCTGGCAGCGGTTAATTTCGTCTCATCCGATGAGGCGCTTTGCCAGGCAGCCCAGGCAGAGGGGCTGGCGATGGTCAATCCCTCCACGATGGACGCAGGCATTTGAGGAAGTCGGTTGGTTTTTTGATAGGTGAAGGAGGTTATGACGATGTATGGGGTTAGCTAAACGGTATAAAGCGCGCGAGGTGGAGCCCCGGCTCCAGGCATTCTGGCAGGAGACGGGCGTTTACCACTTCGATCCAGGGGCGGAGGGGCCGATCTACTCGATCGACACGCCGCCGCCGACGGTGTCGGGGCGCCTGCACCTGGGCCACTGTTATTCGTACAGCCAGACCGATTTCGTGGCCCGTTTCTGGCGCCTGAACGGCTACAACGTCTTCTACCCAATGGGATACGACGACAATGGCTTGCCCACCGAGCGCCTGGTCGAGCGCCGGTTGGGTATCCGGGCGGCCGAGGTGGGGCGGGAGACCTTTATCGAGCAGTGCCTGGCGGTGAGCGAGGAAGAGGAGCGGCATTACCAGGCGCTCTGGCAGCGGCTGGGGCTCTCGGTGGATTGGCGCTACACGTACCGGACCATCGACGCATTTTCCCGCCGGACATCTCAGATCTCTTTCCTCGATCTCTACGACGAGGACCTGGTCTACCGCCAGGAGGCCCCCGCCATCTGGTGCCCTGAGTGCCAGACGGCCATCGCCCAGGCGGAGTTGGACGACCTGGAACGGGAGAGCGTATTTTACACGCTGGCCTTTGGGACGGAGAACGGCGCGCTGCACATCGCGACGACGCGGCCCGAACTCCTGCCGGCCTGTGTGGCCGTGTTCGTCCACCCGGACGACGAGCGCTTCCGGTCGCTGCTTGGGCAGCGGGTGACGGTGCCGCTTTTCGGACAGCCGGTGCCGGTCTTGGCCGATCCCGACGCCGACCCGGATAAGGGAACGGGGGCCGTGATGTGCTGCACCTTCGGCGACACCGCCGACGTGGCGTGGTGGCACACCCACCATCTGCCCCTCCGGACCGCCCTTCAACGGGATGGGCGGATGGCGGAGATCGCGGGGGACTTCGCCGGGTTGCCGGCGCCCGAGGCGCGGCGGCGGATCGTGCAGGCCCTGGACGAGCGGGAGTTGGTGCTGGACCGGCGGCCGGTGGCCCAATCGGTGCGGGTGCACGAGCGATGTGACACGCCGGTGGAGTACGTCGTGACTGGGCAGTGGTTCGTGCGGGTGCTCGATTTCAAGACAGAGTTGCTGGACGCGGGCGAGCGGATCGCCTGGCACCCGCCGCAGATGGCGGCCCGTTACCGGGCGTGGGTGGAGAACTTGCACTGGGATTGGTGTATCTCGCGGCAGCGCTACTTCGGCGTGCCTTTCCCGGTCTGGTACTGCGAGGGCTGCGGCGAGATCGTCGTGGCCGACGCGGACCGGCTGCCTGTCGATCCCCTGGCGCAGGGGCCGGGGCGGCCGTGCTCGTGTGGCGGCACGTCCTTCCGGCCCGACGGGGACGTGATGGATACCTGGGCCACCTCGTCCCTGAGCCCCCAGATCGTGGGCCGGTGGCTGGTCGACCCGGAGTTGTATGATCGGGTGTTCCCGATGTCCCTGCGGGCCCAGGCCCACGAGATCATCCGCACCTGGGCCTTCTACACCATCGTCAAGTCCCACTTCCACTTTGGGACGCTGCCCTGGCGGGAGGCCGCCATCTCCGGCTGGGGACTGGCGCCCGAGGGAACGGGCAAGATCAGCAAGAGCCGGGGCGGCGGGCCGATGCCGCCAATGGAGATGATCGAGCAGTACTCGGCCGACGCTGTGCGCTACTGGGCCGCGAGCACCGGGCTGGGCAAGGATACGGTCATTAGCGAGGAGAAGGTCCAGGCCGGGGGAAAGCTGGTCACCAAACTGTGGAACGTGGCCCGTTTTAGCCAGCGCTTTGTGATCGACTATCAGCCCCCGGACGAGGCGCCGGCGCTCGCGCTCGCGGACCGGTGGGTGCTGTCGCGGCTCCAGCGCTTGATCCGGCGGACGACTGCGCTGTTTCACGACTACGATTTTGCCGCGGCCAAGAGTGAGACAGAGCTTTTCTTCTGGCATGTGCTGGCCGATAATTACCTGGAGATGTGCAAGCTGCCGCTCTACGAGGCGAACAGCGAGGGCGCGCGCTACGCGCTGCACACCGTGTTGCTGACCGTGTTGAAACTCTTCGCCCCTTTCTTGCCGTACGTGACGGAGGAGATCTACCAGGGGCTGTTTGCAGAAGACGACCGTTCGATCCACCGGGCCAGTTGGCCGGCCGTGGACGAGACGCTGCTCGACGAACAGGCCGAGGCCGTCGGGGACGTGGTGGTGGAGATCGCGACGGCGGTGCGCCGCTACAAGACGGAAAATCAACGCCGCATGGGCGCCGAATTGGCCCGGTTGCAGATCGCGATCCCGGACCCGCGCCTGCGGGAAGCCCTGCGCGCGGCCACGGCCAACGTGCGCAGCGTCACCCGCGCGGAGCGGATCGAGGTCGTCGAGTGGATCGACGACGACTTGACAAGCATCGAGGATACGGGCACAATGGCTGTAGCGCTGGTGCGGGAAGAAGGGTGAGGTTTCGATGGACCTTTCGATGACTGCCAGTGATCAGTTGATGCTTATGAAGATAGTCTAACGCGGAGGATAGGGACACGATGACCGATTTACTTTCCAAGACATACAATCCCCAGGAGCACGAGGAGCGCCTTTACCAATGGTGGGAGGCGCAGGGCTACTTCCGGCCCGAGAAACAGATCGAGTTGGGGCTGGTCGAACCGGATGGCCCCACGTGGTGTATCACCATGCCGCCACCCAACGTGACCGGCGTCCTGCACCTGGGCCACGCGATGACGGCGGCCGTCGAGGACGCGATGACGCGCTACTACCGCATGCGGGGCAAGCAGACGCTCTACCTGCCCGGCGCCGACCACGCCGGCATCGCCACCCAGAACGTGGTGGAGCGGGAGTTGCGCAAGGAGGGGCTGACCCGCCACGACCTGGGCCGGGAGCAGTTCGTCGAGCGGTGCTGGGCGTGGGCGCGGGAATCGCTACAGCGCATCACCGAGCAGCACAAGCGGCTGGGCGTCTCGTGCGATTGGGCGCGGGAGCGCTTTACGCTGGACGAGGACCTGAGCCACGCGGTGCGCACCGCCTTCGTCCGTCTCTACAAGAAGGGCTTGATCTACCGGGGCGCGTACCTGGTCCACTGGTGCCCGCGCTGCGAGTCGGCCATCTCTGACCTGGAGGTGATCCCCGACGAGCGGGAGAGCCATCTCTGGCACATCCGTTACCCCATCCTGGATGAAAATTGGGACGGTCCACAGGGTGAATGGGGTTCTGGCGTCTGGGCCGAGGGCGCGACCACGTTCATCGAGATGGCGACTACCCGCCCGGAGACGATCTTGGGTGACACCGCCGTCGCCGTGAACCCGGAGGATGAGCGCTGGCAGCATCTGATCGGTGAGACGGCGGTGCTGCCCGCCATCGGCCGGCGCATTCCCATCATCGCCGACGAGGCGGTGGACCCGGTCTTCGGTACCGGCGCGGTCAAGGTCACGCCGGCCCACGATCCCACCGATCACGAGATCGGCCTGCGACATAGCCTGGAAGCGCCCGACGTGATGACCAATCAGGCGACGATGAACGAACAGGCCTGCCCGTACGCGGGGCAGGATCGTTTCGCGTGCCGCGAGCACATCGTGGCCGATTTCAAGCAGGAGGGGCTGCTGGTCAAGGTGACGCCGTACCGTCACGCGGTGGGAACTTGTGAGCGTTGCCACACCGACATCGAGCCGCGCATCTCGACCCAGTGGTTTGTCAATGTGAAACCGTTGGCCGAGACGGCGATGGCGGCGGTGCGGGAGGGACGCACGAGCATCATCCCGGAGCGGGAGGAGCGGCGCTTTTTCCACTGGATGGAGAACATCCGCCCGTGGTGTATCAGCCGCCAGCTCTGGTGGGGGCACCGGATCCCGGTCTGGTACTGCGAGGCTTGCGGCGAACAGACGAGCGAGGTCACCGACCCCAGCGCGTGCGCCCACTGCGGGAGCGAGGACATCCACCAGGAGGAGGACGTGCTCGACACCTGGTTCTCCTCTGGACTGTGGCCCTTCTCAACCCTCGGTTGGCCTGATACCGAGGCCGCGGATTTCCGCCGCTTCTACCCCACCGACGTGCGCGAGACCGGGTACGACATCCTGTTCTTCTGGGTGGCGCGGGAGATGATGCTGGGGATCGAGATGACAGGCCGGACGCCCTTCGCCACCGTCTATCTCCATGGCCTGGTGCGGAACGAGGATGGCCTGAAGATCAGCAAGTCGATGGAGAACATCGACGAGTACGACCCGCTCAACATCATCGACAAGTACGGCAGCGATGCGCTCCGCTACACCCTGCTGACCAGTTCGACGCCGGGCCTGGACATGAACCTGGACCCCCGCCGTCTGGAGGGCGCGCGGAACTTCACCAACAAGATCTGGCAGGCCGCTCGCTTCGTTCTATCCAATCTCCAATCCCCAATCTCCAATCTCCAACCTGAAACCTTAAACCTGCAACTGCCCGATCAATGGATCCTCAGCCGGCTGAAGCGCCTCATCGAAAATGTGACCCGTCTCTTCGAAACCTACCAATACGGCGAGGCGGGGCGGCAGATCAACGACTTCCTGTGGGGCGAGTACTGCGACTGGTACATCGAGGCCAGCAAGGTGCGCCTATACGGCGACGAGGCGGACCGAGACGCGCCGCTGGCGGTTCTGCTCCACGTGTTGGAGCGGGCGTTGCGCTTATTGCACCCCTTCATGCCCTTCGTCACCGAAGCGATCTGGCAGGCTCTGCCCGAGGGTGTTCGGGAGGGCGAGACGTTGATGCTGGCCCCCTGGCCCGAGTTGGACGAAGCGCTCCTGGACCCGGAGGCCGAGGAACGGGCCGAGGATCGGATGGAGCTGATGATGGACCTGATCCGGGGGATCCGCAACAGTCGGGCCGAGTACAACGTGACGCCGGGCAAGCGGGTGCCGGCCCTCATCGCCGCCGGGGACGACGAGGCGTGGTTGGCGGGGCAGCGGGTGCTGTTGTGCTCGCTGGCCAAGCTGGACGAGGCGCAGTTGGTCATCGAGCGGACGCTGGAACCGCCGGAACAGGTCGCCAGCGTGGTGGTGGGCGACGTGGTGTGTTACCTGCCGCTGGCCGGCCTGGTGGATTTAGAAGCGGAGCGGGAGCGACTGGCCAAGAACCTGGAGGAAATCGAGGGCCGCATCGTCCACAGCGAGGGTTTGCTGGCGGGTGAGTTTGCCCAGAAGGCGCCGGCCCACATCGTGCAGCGGGAGCGGGATAAGTTGGCCGAACTCCAGGTCGAGCGAGACAACTTGAAGGAGCGATTGGCCACGTTGGCCTAGATTGGACGTAAAACGTAAGGGCGTAAAACGTAAACCACGTCGCTTGGCCTCGTCTGCTTTCACGTTTTACTCGCTTTATAGTCCCGGCCCGATCCAGATTGGAGTAAATTATGCAAACAGTACAACCCCACCCCCGCACCCTGAACGTCTTCGTGCGAGACGGCAAGCCCCTGGTGGCCCGGGTCCCGCACCTGAACGGGGACTATCTGCCCACGTCGATCAGGACGGCGCTCGGCCTGTTGGGCGGGCTGGAGAAGGCGATCCGACCCGGCGACCAGGTGCTGCTCAAGCCGAATTTCAACTGCTCGTACACCCTGCCCCTCTCGACCGACCTGGGCTTCTTGCGCGCCGCCATCGAGGTGCTACAGGACGCCGGCGCACAGGTCACCGTCGGCGAGATGTCCGGCAAGACCGACGGCCCCACCGATACGGTGGTCAACAACCTGTGCGTGTTGCCGATGTTCGAGCGATACGGCGTCCCTTTCGTCAATTTCGAGACGGACGAATGGGTGCGGTTGGCGGTCGATGGGGAACATTGGCGCTCGTTCCGGGTGCCGCGCAGCCTCTACGAGGCGGACAAACGGGTCTACCTGGCCAACATGCGCTGCCATTCCTCGGCCCGCTTCTCGGCCGCGATCAAGCTGGGCGTTGGCTGGATCGACCTGGAGGATCGCAAGTATCTGCACGAGGACCGCTCGCTGGTCGAGGCCAAGGTGGCTGAACTGCATCTCGGCTGGCAGCCCAACCTGATCCTGGTCGACGGGCGGCGGAGCACCGTGAGTGCCTACGGCCGGGGTGAGTACGTCTACCCCAACGTGATCATGGCCTCCGGCGACATGGTCGCCCTCGACACCGAGGTGGTGAAAATCCTCCGCCAGTTTCCCGAGGAGAACCGGCTCGACGTGCCCACCGAGGAGATGGGCCAGATCAAGGTCGCGCAAGCCCACGGCCTGGGGACGATGGACTACACCCTCCTCCAGGCACCCGCGCGCACGCGGACCGAGGAAGACGCGCGGTACTGAGTTCAAAAAAGGAGATCGAAATGAATCGTCCGATCGTTCAATCACAGATCACGTTCCTCTACTACGACGACCTGGCCGCGGCGGCCGCGTTCTACGAAAACGTCATGGGTTTCGAACGGGTGGAGGATCAGGGATTCGCCAAGATATATCAAGTCCAGGGTAGCGCCTTCGTCGGCATCGTGTCCGGTGAGCGAGGGTTTCACCAGGCACAGGAAAAGAACGCCGTGCTCCTCACCTTCGTGGTCGATGACGTGGAAGCCTGGTACGCATACCTGAAGGAGCAGGGCGTCAAGATCGTGCGGGAACTGCAGTACGTGGAAAGCATCAACATCAAGGGCTTCTTCGGCGAGGACCCCGGCGGTTACAGTTTCGAGGTCCAGCAATTCCTGACACCAGAGGTGGCGCGGATTTTCGCGGCCTGAAGGCGAGCTGTTCTCCCCCAAAAAGCCCCGCAGGTCAATGCGGTGCAACGGTTTGCCACCCCGTCCCACCTGTAATATAATGCAGGTACAGGAGATAAGAAGTCATTGGAGGCAAATCGTTGACAGAAGTCCAATCCGAAGAAGTATCCATAGAGACGATCCCATCGCCGGACGCCGTCGATCGCCGTACCGGTGACGAAGAACGCGTCTCGCTGGCCGACACGTTCGGCGAGCGCTCGTTCTTTCGCGAGATCGTCGAGACGATCCTGCTAACCGTCATCATCTTTCTGACGCTCAATGCGACGACGGGCCGTTTCCAGGTTCGCGGTTCCAGCATGGAACCGACGCTCCACGATGGACAATACCTGATTATCAGCAAAGTCACCTACTGGATCAGTCCGCCAAAACGAGGGGACGTGATTGTGTTCCATCCTCCCGGCAGCCTCAAGGACGACTACATCAAACGCATCATCGGGCTGCCAGGGGAGCTGATTGAAATTCGTAACGGCGCCCTCTTCGTCGAAGGCGCCCAACTGGATGAATTCTACATCACAAACCCCGGGTTCTACTCCGGTACGTGGCAACTGGAGGAAGACGAGTATTTCGTTCTGGGAGATAATCGCCGCAATTCCAGCGATTCTCACAATTGGGGCACCTTACCCCAGGATAATATCGTCGGAAAGGCCTGGTTGAGCTACTGGCCCCCCGATGAATGGGGCCTCGTCACACACTATTCCTTCTCCTTGCCAGAAGATCAAGGAGACTAGGGCGAACGGGCGAAGGAACGAAAGAACGCAGGACGAGCAAGAGGGCATATCATGCAGGAAAAATTACGTACCGCCTGGTTGGTAGTCGATTTTTTCACCCACAGGCACCGCCTGTCCGGCCGACTGAACGTGCGCCATAAAAAGCTGGCTGATCAGCTCAACGACACGACGTCGTCCTTCATCGAACTGGAAGATGCTTATATCTCCAACATCAGTCAATCGGCCGACATCATTGCCAGCTACAGCTCGGTCATCCTGCGCAAGGCTAAACTCACAGCCGTGATTGTCGCGCAACAGGAAGATGGCCTGCGACGAGACCAATCCTATGGCAGCTACTTTGGCGCCTATTTGCGCCAGGTCTTTATCACCACGAGCTCACTCGAAATCACCGGTCACTTGCGCCTTTCGGGAAAAATGGATATGAGAACCGTATTGACCACCGGCACCGATGCCTTTATACCCATTCTCGATGGCGAAATGCGAATCGCTCTGCTTCGAGATGCTATCTTCACCGGCGGTATGATCCTGGTGAACAAGAATCAGATAGGCGCTTTCTGTATAGTAGAGGAAAAGGAGTAATTCTCAATCATGGCGAGAATCCTGGTTATCGACGACGAGAGCGATCTCCTCGAAATGATGCGCCTGGTGCTGGAAGGCCGGGGTGGGCACGAGGTCATCCTGAGCGCCGAAGGCCAGGACGGCCTGGAGAAAGCCCTGTCCAATCCTCCTGACCTGGCCATCATCGACGTGATGATGCCCGGCCTCACCGGATACGACATTTGCCGCCAGCTGCGGGCCAACCCGGCAACCGCCTCGTTGCCCATCATCATTATGACCGCTCGAGGCCAACCCATGGACCGCCAGGCCGCCCTTGATGCTGGAGCCGACGAACATCTGGTCAAACCGGTGACGATGACTGAGATCCTCGAACACGTCAACGCTCAACTCGCCCAAAAGACCGGTCATCCTGTTCCCCACTACGTATACGTGTTGATGAGCCTGCGGGGAGGCGTGGGAGTCACGACCCTGGCCGTCAATCTGGCATTGGCGTGGCAACAAAGCGGCGTCTCGACCTGTCTGCTCGATTTCTGCCAGACGTCAGGTCACGCCGCATTGCACCTTGGATTGCGTCCTCAACCCACCTGGGCTGACCTGATCCAAAACGACGCTGCGACCATGGATGAAACAAGCATACAAACCCATATCTTACAACACGAATCCGGGCTATCGGTGCTGGCATCGCCCTTTGTCCCCCCGACCGATCATCGCCTGACACCCGCTAACGCCCATCGCATACTCAAAATCTTACAACAACGCTTCACGATCACCATCGTAGACACCTCGTCAATCCTGGACGAGGTGATGTTTACGACGCTAGACCTGGCCTCGGCCATTGGGCTGGTGCTGGCGCCCGAGCCAGCAGCAATTCAAACGACTATGGGGACGATGCGGGCGCTCGCCAAGTGGCAAGAGAAATTTTTCCTCGTACTCAATCTGTTAAAATCGGGAAAAGACATTCCTATCCAAACACTCGAAAAGACACTCAGGCACAAGCTAACTGCTGTCATTCCTTTTGAGTCAGACCAGGCACGTGCGCTAACGCAGGGTACGCCACTCACGTCGAAAAGCCCCAACTCGGCGTGGGCGCAATCGATACAAGCCATACGAGAAGCAGTATCACAGAAAGCCAAACGCCTTGACCAAAATCCAACGGTCGGCGTATAAATGTGGAGGAAATTAGATGAATAAAACACTTGCGGCGTTAGTTACCGCAGTCAGCGCGCTGGCCATCGCCAGTTGCTGCTGTTGTTGTGGCGGGTCTAACTGGGATCAATGGTCCGATTGGGATTGGGAGTGGCATCTCAAACCCACAATCACCTTCGGGGATCCAGGACTTGAACTCAGCGCCCCACCCACTCCCGTACCCACCCCGGCCATCACCCGCGAACCGGTTGGTGACGTGGGGAGCGAAACGGAAAGGCTGCTCGAAGAGACCGTGGTGCCCGTCCGCGACCTACACGACCTGGCAATCCGGCTGCGGGGGCTCCCGCCCGATACCCCCCGGACGATCAATCCAGAGGGATCGCCCGATTACGAGGTCGGCACACGACGTCTGTTCCACGCCTCCAACGTCGATACCGACGAACAATTCGACGTCTACGCCATCCTGGAATACAAAACAGAGCACGTCTACATGTGGGTCGAAGAAGGCGTGCGCTTCAACCGGGACAACCTGGAGGCGGCTGCCGATCTCTTCGAGGAACAGACCTACGTCACGAACCGTGAATTCTTCGGTTCCGAATGGGCCCCTGGCGTCGATAACGACCCTCACCTGAGCATCCTGCACGCGAGAGGATTGGGCAATTCGGTCGCCGGGTACTACTCCAGCGCCGACCAGTTCGTCTCGGCCGTGCGCGAGGATTCCAACGAGATGGAGATGTTCTACATCAACATCGACAACGTGACCATCAACGACAGTTTCTACAACGGCGTGCTATCCCACGAGTTCCAGCACATGATCCACTGGCACAACGACCGCAACGAGGAGACCTGGCTCAACGAGGGCTTCTCGGAATTGGCCATGTATCTCAATGGCTTCGATGTTGGCGGTTCCGAGTGGGTGTTCGCGATGAGGCCCGACACTCAACTGAATTCCTGGCCCGAGGGGCCGGGGGCCGCCGGGGCCAATTACGGCGCGGGCTACCTGTTCACCTCCTACTTCCTCGATCGCTTCGGTTCCGACGCCACCCAGATGCTCGTCGCCCACCGGGAAAACTCGCTGCCTAGCGTCGAGGCGGTGCTCCGGGAGATGGGCCTCGATATGACCTACGAGGATCTATTCGCCGATTGGGTCGTGGCCAACCAATTGGACGATCTCTCTCTGGCGGACGGCCGCTATGGATACGAAGAAATCAATCTCCCCAGTTTCAAGATCGAATTCTCCTACGGAGAATCCGATTACCCGGTGTCGGAGAGCAGCACAGTCCACCAACATGCCACCGACTACGTCGAAATAAACGGACGCTCTCCCCTAACGTTCCAATTTACCGGCTCCACCCAGATCGGCCTGGTCAACACCAGCGCCTACAGCGGGCGCTACTTCTGGTGGTCGAACCGGGGTGACGATTCCAACATGATGCTCACACGGCCCTTCGACCTCTCTGACACCGACCAAGCCACGTTGGAATTTTGGACCTGGTACGACATCGAAGAGGATTGGGACTACGCCTACGTGGAGATCAGCGCCGACGACGGCAAGACGTGGGAGATCCTGAAGACACCCTCCGGCACCGGCACCAATCCCAACGGAAACTCCTTTGGCTGGGCGTATACCGGCCGGAGCGGCGGCGGTGGCACGGCCGAATGGATCCAGGAACAGATCGACATCTCCTCCTACGCCGGGCAAGAGGTCCTGATCCGCTTCGAGTATATCACCGACGACGCCGTGAACCGGCCCGGTTTCGTCCTGGACGACGTCTCGATTCCAGAAATCGACTACTTCTCCGATTTTGAGCAAGACGAAGATGGGTGGGAACCGGCCGGCTTCATCCGCCACGCCAACGTCCTGCCCCAACGCTGGCTCGTCCAACAGATTCTGTTTGGCCCCGAGACAAGCGTACAGCGTCTGGAACTGGAGGAAGATCAAACAGGGAGTTGGACCATTCCCCTCGATAACGACACGAACCGGGCCATCATCACCATCTCGGGCCTGGCTCCGGTGACGACGGAGATCGGTTCGTACAGTTACGAAATCGTACCTTGAGGCAAAAGCCGTAAACGGCGCGTTCTTACCGGAAACCAGTTAGCCAGGTCTTTGCTGTGTAACACACGGCTATTGTGCGCTTCAAGCCTCCTACTCGCCCAGGCATTCCCTGACCAAATCCAGGGCCCCCGCCGTGTTCTGCCAGTGAACGCCCTGCTCGTTCCAATAGTAGTAGGCCTGATCCGCTCCCCCAAAGGTCACGTACTTGGGATCCAAACCCGGCGGTTTGGGATGACGACGCTTGAGCAGTTCTTTGGCAATCAACGGCAAAAAACTGATCGCATCCATCAGGGCCAGTCGCGCCTCCTCCACCCGTCCCAACTGGCAGAGAGCCAGCACACGCCCATAAACCAACTGCTCCATCCCATCGTCGGGATACCGTTCACAAAGCGCCAACACCCCTTGCGGATGATCGAGGAGAAAGCAGCAATCAACGAGCAGAGCGCGCACGCCCTGGTTATCGCCGGGATTTAGCGCCAGGACGTCGTTGAAAATTGCGAGCGCTTCCTCGATCCTTCCCCGGTTCAGGTACGCGAGCCCCAGGGCGTGACACGCCCGGAGGAACGGCCGATTCTCAAGCACTCCCCAGGGCAACAGATCCCGCCCCATCTCGAATTGGGCCGGCAGACAACCCATGCCCGCCTCCACGAGCGCTTGCCAGAGATGAAAGGCCTCCGCTTTTCGGCTCGTTCTATCGAGCAACAACGACAGGTGGTGATGGACGTCGATGAACTCCGGGTATTCGTCGATCAAATCCCGGTACATATCCTCCGCCATATCCCACTCACCCGATTTCCAGTAATCGAGCGCCTCGCGGAACGTCTCCATGACGTCCCAGTCGATTCGCGGATACTCAAACATCCAGTCTTCTTCACCCATCGGCGCCACCCGAACGGCGCCTTCGGGGAAGGTGATTGTTTTGCTATGTGCCATCACCTGCTCCTTCTTTTCCACCTCTTCACTACATGAAGAAAACATCGCTAATCCAGGTATTTACCGACGATGGGAGATAGGCGCGCCTGGGTCTCATCGGGAACCAAATCCCGCTGGGTGATGAGGGCCGTCGACAGCGCCGCCCCACACACGCACGCCCGCTCCGTCTCCGCCAGCCGGGGGATCAGGCGCCGCAACGATTCCTGGGCCAGGTCGGCGTTGGCCGCCAACGTGGCCAGCAACGCCTCGACGCTGACCGGCTCCTCCGTCTCGTGCCACACGTCGTAA
>DSAR01000356.1 GCA_011046405.1 Chloroflexota bacterium
ATATTGGGGTGCCCGGCCGCGCGGGCGATGGTGGCAGCGTCCAGGTCCACGTGGGTAAACTTGGGCACAGTGTAGAGCACGACCGGGATCGAAATCGCGTCGGCCACCGCCTGGTAGTGGCGCACCAGTGCGTCGGGCGTCATCCGGCCGCCGTAGTAGTGGGGCGTGACCAGGAGCACCGCGTCGGCGCCGGCGTCGGCCGCCCGTCGGCTCAGGTCGATGGTCTGGCGCGTGGACTCGCACCCCGCCCCGGCGAGCATCAGCTTATCGGGCGGGATTGCCGCCCGTGCCGCTGCCCAGACCCGGACCTTTTCCTCGACCGAGAGAAATCCCGCTTCACCGTTCGATCCCAGGACCACGTAGCCCGACAGATCAAAGGCATTCAGACGGGCGATGTTCTCCTTCAGCGCCAGTTCTGCGACCTCGCCCTTCGCGTCGAAGAGTGTGGGAACCGGGGGGAAGACGCCGCGCAATGAGATGGTGGGTTGATTCTGTTTCTCCATTGGATCTCCTTAAAAGTGTGCAAGTGTGCAAGTTGCAAGAACGTCCTTATCCGTGTTAATCTGTGTTCGTCCGTGAGCGATAATATTGGCGACGACATCAGATAAAGTTTTTCATCATTCAAACCCAGCATTCGTGCTATTTGTCCATTCGTGTCATTCGTAATCTAAACATGCCGAGTTATGCCTGCGATCCGATCAAGGCCTGCAACTGGACCTCGTCGATGGTGGAGGTGCCGAGCTGCTGGGCCTTGCGGAACTTGGAACCGCCGGGCGAAGCACCCACCACCAGGTAATCGGTGTTGCCGCTGACGCTGCCGATCACCTGTCCGCCGTGCCGCTCGATCTCGGCCGCGATCTCCTTCCGGGGTCGTGAGAGCGTGCCAGTGATGACGAAGGTCAGCCCACTGAGCGGCCCTTCGTCAGATGCGCCGGGCACCGTCTCTGCAGGCGTCTCCTCCAGCTTCACGCCCGCCTGCTGGAGCTTGTCAACGAAGGTCCGATTGCGGGGGCGCGCGAACCACGCCGCCACCGCCCCGGCCGTGTGGGGTCCCATCCCTTCGATAGCCTCCAGCGCGTCTCGATTGGCCACCGCGAGTGCGTCCAGCGAATGGTAATGCTCGGTCAACAACTGGGCCACGGTCGAGCCCACACCGCGGATGCCCAGCGCGGCCAATAGCCGGGCCAGCGGGCGCTCTTTGCTGGCCTCGATGGCGGCCAACAGGTTGTCGGCGCTCTTCTCGGCAAAACCCTCCAACGCCAGCAGGTCATCCCGCGCCAGGTAATAGAGATCGGCCGCGTCCTGCACCAGTTCCCGGTCTACCAGGCGTTGCGCTGTGCGCTCGCCCAGGCCCTCGATGTCCATCACGGCGGCGAAATAGCTCACCCGGCGCACCAACTGCTCCGGGCAGGCGACGTTGGTACAATAGACGGCCACTTCTTCTCCCGACGAATCGACCGGCTCGCCGCACGAGGGGCAGACGGTGGGCAACTGGTACACCCGCTCGTTGCCGGTGCGCGTCTCCACCACCGGCCCGACGACGTAAGGGATCACGTCGCCGGCCCGCCGGACGATGACCGTATCCCCCACACGGATGTCCTTGCGCCGCAAGTCCTCGAAATTGTGCAGCGTGGCCTTCTGGATCGTCACGCCGCCCAACTGGACCGGTTCCAGTATCGCGTAAGGCGTCAGCGCGCCGGTGCGGCCCACGTTGACACCGATATCTAACAACTCGGTCGTGGCCTCACGTCCGGGGAACTTGAAGGCCACGCCGCCCCGGGGCGCGCGCCCCACCACGCCCATCGCCTGCCTAGTCGGCAGGTCGTCCACCTTGATGACCAGCCCATCGACCTCGTAGGGCGCTTCCTCACGCTTTTCGACCCAACTTTCGCAATGGGCGATCACCTCGTCCAGCGACTCGAAGCGCGCGTTGTAGTCGGAGACGGGGAAGCCCAACCGACGCAGATAATCCAACGTCTCCCACTGGGTCGCCGGAACCGGGCCATCGGCGTCGACGATGGCGTAGCACAGCAGCGTGATGGGCCGTGCGGCGGTGACGCTGGGATCGAGTTGACGCAGGCTGCCCGCCGCCGCGTTACGCGGGTTGGCAAAGGGATTTGCCCCGGCCTCAATCTGGCGCTCGTTGAGCGCGTCGAAATCCTCGATCCGCATGATGGCCTCGCCCCGGACGACCAGGCGCAGCGGTGGCTCCGGCCCATCGGGCACCACCGGGATACGCAAAGGCAACGCGCGGATGGTGCGCAGGTTGCCTGTCACATCCTCGCCCAGCGCCCCGTCGCCCCGCGTCGCGCCCAGGGTGAAGAGCCCGCCTTCGTAATGCAGCACCACCGTCAGGCCGTCCAGCTTCGGCTCGACGACCCAGGTTGGCGGCGGGGCGTCGTCCGGCATGAACTTGCTCACCCGTTCCCACCAAGCGCGGATCTCCGGCCCGTCGCTCGCTTTATCCAGGCTGAGAATGGGCACCGGGTGTTCGACTTTGACGAATCCCTCGGCCGGTTCCGGCCCGACCCGCTGGGTGGGCGAATCCGGCGTGATCAACTCTGGATGTGCCGCCTCCAACGCCCGCAGTTCGTCCATCAGCGCGTCGTACCCGGCGTCGCTGATCGTGGGGTCGTTCAACACGTAGTAGCGATAATTGTGATAATGGATCTGCTGGCGCAGTTGGTCAATGCGACTTTTAACGTGATTCATCGAATACACACTCCTCCGAAAATAATGGATCGCCGTAACTGCTCAGGCCAGCCCCTTGCTGCGATGGAGAGTGGGGCCCCCGCCCATCCGCTGCAAATGGACGGTAGACTGAGCAGACTGAGCAGTTACGGATCGCCAGCATCTTGCTGGCATGCCGCTGGTCATTTTCGCTCTCGTTGGCGAGTTGTCAATCGTGGAAAATCTGTAATGACCCATTGGAACACACTGAGACACACGCAAAAGACATAGAGTCTCAAAAAACTGACTGAATTTACCGGTACGCCGCCACACCAAACGCCCCGGGACACCGCGACACCCGCCGGAAGCCCGCATCCTTCAGTCGTCGCACCACGCCCCGCGAGACGCTGCGCCCCGACCGGCTCTCCAGGTCGCCGATGTAGTGGAACAGGCGCCCGCCCGGCTTCAACACCCGGCGCAACTGGCGATAGAAGTCCCCGGCGTAAAGGTCACCCGCCAGGCTGAAGGCCGGGGGATCGTGGATCACGCGGTCGAAGGAGGCGTCCTCGAAGGCCTCGATCTCGTCGTAGACGTCGCCCACGATCTGGGTAATTCGGGGATGATCGAACAACGCCCGCGACCACGGGTTGCACCGGGCCACCGCCAGGGCCATTGGCTCGATCTCCACCGTGATGACGCGCTCGGCCGTCCGAGCCGCCTCAATGGCAGTGTAGCCCAGCCCGGTAGCGGTATCCAGGACGCGCCCGACGATGGGCTTGATCGTCGCCACCTTGCGCAATGTATCGTGGTAGGGATCGATGCCCTTGATCCGGTGCATCGGGATACCGGAGACCAGCATCGTCGGCGCGCCCTCGGTGGGCATCAGGCTGTAGAGCAGATTGGATGCTTCGGAAAAGAACTGCACTTTCTCGATCTCGCCATCCTCAACCAGGAAGCAGCCCCGTTCCGACGAGCGAATCTCGTCCAACTGGGCCCACGTCAGCGCTTGCCCGTCGGGGAAACGCACGCCCACCGCCGAGAGCACGACTTCGTCAGTCGTCAGCCCCAGGTCGAGCGAGACGGTCGCCCGTTCCCGCTCGGCGTCCCACGCTGCTATCAGTTCATCGACTTGAAAATAGGAAAGAATCATGTTGGTATGTTGGTATATTGGTATCATCTCAATAAACCGGGGCAAACTCGCTCGGGCCGGTCTCCTGACCGTGCCCGCTGTGGCTCGGTCGGGAGACCGGCCACAGCTCCCCAACTTATTGAGAAGATACGTATATTGGTATTTGGTAGACTGGCAACCAATATACCGATCTACCGATCTACCGGTCTACCGATCTACCGGTCTACCGATCTACCGATCTACCGATCTACCAGCCTACCGGCCTACCGATCTACCGGCCCGAGCCCGAGGTTGGCTGCAAAAAATCGCCGACCGCCCACCAGGTGCGGGCGCTGTCGGCAGGATCCTGCACGCGCCACCACTCGAAACCATCGGCAGCGACCGGCCCCTCCACTGCTAAGAAAATCTCACCATCTGGCGCAACTCGTTCAATCTCGTGCTCCGTCCCCGGCCCAGCGCGCAGGTTGAGGCCATAACCGCCGGTCTGGATCACCTGGACGTATTGCCCGACCTCAAGCGCCGGGGCAACCGTGGGCGTCGGCGGCGCTTCGGTCGACGCGGGTGGGAGCGTGGCGACGGGGGTCGCGCTCGGCGTCGGCGTCCAGACGATAGGGGCCGCCCTGGGTGCGGGCTCGGCGATCCGCCCGTGGAAGAGATAGAGCGCCCACAACCCGGTCAGGGCCAGCAGGAGAACAAGCGCCAGCCCGGCCATCGCCCACGCGCCGATAGAGAGCGCCACAGCCGAGCCCTCGCGCCCGGCGTCTCCTGCTTCCTCCGTCGCGCGCTGGGCGACGATGGAGGTGGGCGCCGTCTCGTTCACCCGGCGCTCGTTCTCCGTCATTGGCAGACCTCCAACGTCACGTCGTCCACGTACATCATCGCACTCCCCTCGCCCCCGTCATTCCGCGCCCCGACGTACAACGTCACCCGCTGCCCCAGGTAGGCGCTCAGGTCGTATTCCTGCGGCGTCCACGCCCGTTCGTTGGAACGCCAGATCTTCAGGAGATGACGTGCGTCGGCCTCGTCGGTCAAGCTCACGTAGAAACGATCGTCCGCGTCGGCCCCTTCAAGCACCGGATAGACCCACAGACGCAACGTGGCCTTGCCGGTTCCCCCGCCAGCCGGCAGATCGACCGTCTGAGCGACCGACGAATAGACAGGGTCGCTCGGCTCGCCCGGCGGGACGCCCACCCGCGCGCTCCGCGCCCCTGTGTGGGTCTGCTCTGTGTCGTACACTGCCAACACGTTGAGCACCCACCCGGCGTCCGTCTCGAACCCGCCGTTGACGATCCGGTCGGCGCACCCGCCAGCGCCGCCGGAAAAGGCCCGCAGGATCAATGGTAGCCAGACGTGATGCTGCACGATGGAGACCGTGTCGGTCACCCAGGCGGAATGGTTGCCCGCCGCGTCGAAGACCTGCACACCCCAGACGTGCTCGCCCGCCGAAATGCCGGTCACCGTGTAGGCGGTCTGCGACGTCGTATAGATGTGCTTACCCCACGCCGCCCGGTAGGCCAAGGGCGAACCGCCGTCCGGCGCGACCGGTTCCCACACCAGCGTCGCCGACACTGCTGGCAGGGTGACGCCCCCCGTCGGCGTGATGAGCGTGGTGGGCGCCGGGGGAATGGTGTCGTAGGTGAAGCGCACCTCGGCCGGCGAAAGATCGACCTCATCCGCCGTCGTCCACGCCCGCGCCCGCAGCAGGTAATCGTCGTCACCCCACCCCACCATCCACGGGAGCGGGTAAGTCCAAGAGACAGCGCCCGACGCCGACAACCAGGTGGTCCCCGTCAACCAGACGGATGGCGTGATCCAGGCCGAGCCGTTAATCTCGGCCGTGTCGGTCACCCAGTAACGGTCGTCGCTGGCCCGCTGCACCTGCACCTCGACCCGCGCTAATTCGCTCGCCAGGTCCGCCCAGGCGGTCCCGGCAAAGGATGGCGACCGGTTGTCAGCGCTGCCGTCGACGGGCCACAGAATAAGCGTCTCTACGCTGGGGTAGCGGAAGGTATCGGTGATCCAGGCGGAGCGGTTGCCCGCCGCGTCGAAGACCTGGACGCCCCAGACGTGCTCGCCGCCGGTCAGGTGTGTCGCGGTGTAAAGCGATTGCGTGGTGGTGATCCACTGTCCATCCAACACCACCCGGTAACCCAACGCGGATCCGCCGTCCGGCTCAACCGGCGCCCACGCCAGCGTCACGCTCACCGGGGCCGGAATGACGACCCCACCCGTGGGCGTGAGCAGCGTCGTCGCCGTGGGCGGGATGGTGTCGTAGATGAAGGTCGCCTCGGCCGGCGACTCGTCCACGAACCCGTCGGCCGTCCAGGCCCTGGCGCTCAGACGATAGGCGCCGTCGACCAGGCCCGGCAATTCATAGGACCATTCGCTTGTCCCAGTCGCCGTCAACCAGATCTCGCCGGCCGACCAATCCCCGCCGCTCCAATGAAGTCCATCGAGCTCCCCGCGCAGTGACACCTCGACCCGTTCCAGGCCCGCCGCGCCGCCTGTCTCAGCCATCCCAATGAAAGCGGGCGGCAGACGGTGAGCGCTGCCATCCAGCGGCGAATCGATGTAGGTGTTGACCGGCGGCGCCAGGCACAACCCCAGGAAGTCGAGCGCGCGGGCCATCACGGCCGGTCGCTGCGCTGCCCGGATCGTCTCGAAGGGGAAACCGAAATAGAGCATCCGCTCACAGCCCCCGCCGGGGTCGGCGTATTGGATCGCCGCCACAGCGCCGCCCGCCCCGGCGGCATAGGGTCCGTCGCTGTAGACCAACGCCATCTCCGCCCCGCCTATCGGCATGATGACGTCGGGATAATCCGCGTCATACATCCCCGGCGCGTCGAAATGGATCGGCCCCAGCCCCTCGAAGATGGAGCCGGCGACCGGCTCGACGGTGTACGTCCCGGCATCGTCGGCGACGTATTCGGCCCGCAAGACCCGGTTGTAGAAATCGACGTCAGCGCCCAGCCCGTCCAGGTGCCAACCCACCTCCGACCCGCTCAAGAACAGCGCCCCACCCTCTGCAAGGAAATCGGCGAGCAGCGCCCGCTCCGTCGCGTCCAGCGTCTCGTCGGGGGCCGATTCCTCGCCCAGGATCCAATCGAGCAGCGCGTAATCGCCCAGCTCGACCAGCCCCGCTATCACCGCCTCGTTGCTGGCGCTGTCGAATGCGGTAGATATGACCTGCGCGTGCTGGATCACGTAATTGTAACTGTTCATCCGGTCAAGCCACAGCCGCACGTTCTCCCCTTCCACCGGATCGACCTCGCGCACCGCCATCGTCCGGTTGAGCCGGTCGAAACCATTGACGAGCAATATCTCGGCCGGTCGACCCACCCGCACCGCCAACGTCTCGGTGGGGAAGGATTCGCCGCCGGCGTTGACCGCCGTGACGCGGACGAAGAGCAATTGACCCGAGCGCAGATCATCCAGATAGGCCGTAGTCCCGGCCACCGGTATCCCGTTCGACCAGCCCAGACCGTCGGCGCTGGTGTAGACCCGGTAACCGACAGCCGCGTCGCCCACCAGGCCGACACTATCGGTGGGCGAGGGCCGCCAGGAGACCTCGACCCGCCCCATATCTGGGGAGCCCCCTGGAGATTGGCCCACGTTCTGCACGAGCAGATGGGTCGGCGGTTCGGGCAATTCGGTCAGATCGAGCCCATCCCGCTGCGCGAAATACTTGAGGATCCCCTGGTAAACGGCGCGGGCAGCCAGCATGTTGAACGTCGGCTCCTTGAGCGCGTCGGTATCGCCGGGATGATCGTGATAGGCGATCTCGATCAACGCGCCGGGCATGGCATAATCGAGATTGTCGTCCCACAACAGCCGCAGCTCGCCCAGATTCATGCTACGCTTGTAGCCCGGCCAATCGGCGTCCCACCCGGCGCGAATGTCGTGCACCAACTCGGCGTGGATGAGGTCGCGCAACGCCTCGCTCCCCGGCGTGATGGGCAACCCTTCACCGTTGTGAATAATGCTCATCGTGCCGTGGGAATGGGTCTGGTAGCCGCTGACGCCGTTGGTGTGCCACGAGACGTAGATGGCGTCGTCGCCCGTGCCGGCGTGCTCCCAGCGGGCGTAGATGGGGCGGGCAGTCACGTCGCCATAGGCGGCCGGCATGCCCATCCGCTGGGTGTAGTAATAGGCGGCAACCTCCCACCAGGGTTTGCCCGGCGGATGGGGAGCAACTGTCTCGATGCCCGAGAGGTCGTCGAAGGCGCCGCCGCCGAAGCGCACAGCGTCGGCGACGACGAGGCGACCCGCCTGGGAGGATCGATTGCTCAGCGTGACGGTGACCGTCTCGCCGCCCCGGAAGCCATAGGTCCCCACGTAATGCCAAGTGACGCCGTGGTGTCGCTGGTCGACGTGGACCGGCGTCGCGCCGCCGGCGTGATGGATGGTGTGATGGGCGTCGGGCGCGCGATCGGCGCCGGGCCGGTACCAGACGTAGACCGCGTAGCGGCCGTCTACAGGCAGCGTGGCGGTCCAATGGGCGGATGCGGTCAGGTTACCAGTCACCGTCTCCGTCCAGCGATAATCGGTGTTTGCATAACCCGTACCGGTGTATGGGGCTGTCTCCCAATCGCCGGTCTCGAAATAGCCGGCGCCGGGGCCTGGCGCGTCGTTGTCGATCACGACCTCGACCCCGTTCATATCCCGCTCGCGGACCGGCCAGACCTGCGCCCCGGCGTTCCACAGGTAGTGCAAGAGGTACTGGTTCACCGCCTCGGCGTTGTTGTGATCCTCGATGATGGGGCCTTCGTAGAGCGGGTAGGGATAGGGCGGGCGCTGCGTGCGCCACTTGCCGGTGGCGCTGCTCCACTGCCAGCCGTGGCCCGCGCTGACGTAGACCGTCTTGCCGCTGAGCGCGCCGACCGGTTGACCCTGCCCTGGCGCGGAGGGCTGGCCCACGTGCTGGATCCCGGTTGGCCCGGTCGCTTCCTCGCCGCTGAGGACCGTCTCCTTGCGCGGGTCAGGGATTGGAGGGAGGAAATCGGCCAGGGAGACGAATGCGCCGAGATCGGCGTCCCACGTCTCCAGGCGAAGGTCTCGCCACGCCAACGGCTCCAAGGTCGCCCCGATCTGCCGGACAATCTGTTCGAAGCGCTCGTGATCCAGCGCGGCCAATGCGCCCAGCGGTACATCCAGGCGGACGATCACCGTGCCGTCACGTCCCACCGTCACCCCATCCAGCGTCGCGCCCGGCGGGATGGCGGACCACAGCCCACACGTCTGTTCCACACCAGTGGGGCCGCCGAGCAGTAGGCTTAGCGCGCGTTCCGCGTCGAAATCCCCGGCGCTCGTCCCACGTCCCCGCTCGACACAGACCGGTCCCTGGGCGGACCAGAGACAGACAGGGATCGCCGGTCCCCCATCCGGCCTCTGCCCGTAGCTGGACATCGAGAACACGAGCGCCATCCAAAATAATACAACTAGACCTACTGCCAACATTATACGTTTTATCACGATCATCGCTCAAAGTAACCCACTCACCATCTTACCTGCTACTCAAAGTCTGTAGACTTAAAGTCATCATCGGTTTAGCATGTCAATAATTCCAGGAAAAATCACGTTAATGGAGGCGACCCATATGAAACAACGAACTAAATCGAACCTAAAACTGAGAAAAGTACTGGCTCACAACCTGCGAGCGTATCGAGAACGAGAGCATTTGTCGCAAGAAAAACTCGCGGAAATGAGCGATCTTCACCGCACTTACATCGGTTCCGTCGAACGAGCGGAACGCAACGTGACCTTGAGCACGTTATCGGCTTTGGCTCAGGCGCTGGACATCTCCGTTCCCCAGTTGTTGACGCCAGGAATTTTCGACGATGAAGCGTAATCAAATAAACGATCACGCTTATGTAAAAGCCATTCGTGACAGCGATGTCTCGATCTACGATCCTATCGCTGTGAACGATCCAAAGCTGTGGATACCAAACCCGATACTCGAAACACTACTTTCACCTCTCCCACGTCACCAAACGCACACCCCGTGTTGGCCGCGACGGTAGCAAGCCAAGCTTCAGTCTCTTGCGTCGCAACACGCCAAACACCGCCAGGGCCATCGCCGTACGCCAACTGGCCCTGTTGAACAAAGTAATGCCGTCCACTGGAGAGCTTTACGATGCCGTGCTCATCAAGTGCATCTATCACGCATTCACATTCAACGGCGTGACCATCCGGCTCTGTAGAATACATTGAACTTCCGAAAAGCCCGCAAGATAAATTTCACCAAGTGCAGATAACAATAATTCTCCATCCCCAACGGCTGGATCAAGAAGACGCACCGATTTAACGTCAGACGCAGGCTTCCAGAATTCCAGCATCTTCCGTGCGACAAAATCCGCGAGCGCCTTGGGCGTATAATGAGCGCCGACAGCTTTTCGCTCTTCCAAAGAAGCATATCCAATTGGCTGTTCAATGCTCATTTATACTTTCCCTTTTATCCAATCCAACAACTTCTCCAAGGGTTAGATGAGGTAGAATTATCGTATCTTCTCAATAAGTTGGGGAGCTGTGGCCGGTCTCCCGACCGAGCCACAGCGGGCACGGTCAGGAGACCGGCCCGAGCGAGTTTGCCCCGGTTTATTGAGATGATACGAATTATCCTTGTTAGAATTGTAGCACGTAATGGCAAGAGCGCAATTGTCAACGCCACCCCCACACATCTCGCTGCTTGACGAAACGCGCCCTTGAACTTATACTAACCCTCTATGACGAGCGAATTTGCTGTTTCTCAAGATTGGCAATCAGATCGACGCGGGCCAGCGCGCTGGATCCTCTCACACACCTTCCGACACAAACTGATGATCCTCGGGTTGTTCGTCGGCGCGCTGGGCAACGCCATCACAGCATCCATCATGCCCATCTTCATCGGGCGCGCCATCGACGCAGTGATGGAGTCTCCCCCGGACCTGCACGGCTTGATGATCGCGTCAATCGTCGTGGCGGCGTCCCAACTGATACGAAGTATCTTACAACTGGGCCGCAACTGGTCCGGCGAGACCCTGGGACAGCGCCTGGAACGGGATATCCGGGACGAGTTATACGTCAATCTGCTGGGGAAGAGCACATCCTTCCACGATATGCAATCTACCGGCGATCTGATGGCCCGCGCTACCAACGACGTGCGGGAAATCAACCTGATGTTCAATCCCGGCATCAACCTGGTCATTGGATCGGCGATGTTTCTCCTGATGCCCCTCTACTTTGCCCCCACCATCCACCCTCAGCTCTTCTTCATTCCGCTGGGCTACCTGCTGATCTACGTCTGCATCGTCTGGCACTATCTGCGCGAACTCCGTCCGGCTACCGAGGATGTACGCCAGGAGTTCGGGCAGATGAACACGCGACTGGCGGAGGCCATCGAGGGTATCGAGACGGTCAAAGGCGCGGCCCAGGAGCAGCACGAGGTCAAGAACTTCTGGCAGGCCATCGTCTCGTGGCGCGACGCTTACCTGGCCCAGGCCGGGATAGAGGCCCGTTTCATCCCGTTGTTGCTGATGGGCATTCTCCAGGCGGCCGGGATTTTGCACAGTCTGCTGCTTCTACGCGCGGGCGCCATCGGCGTGGGGGACGTGGCCGCCTTCAACGGCATCCTGCAGATGTTCCAATTTCCCACCTTCGCTGCCCAGTTCGCCTACACTCGCGTATCGTCGGGCATGGCGAGCGCGCGCCGTATCCTGGAACTGATCAACGCCCGGACCGAATTGGACCAAAACGTCGAGGGCCACGACGCGCCTATGCAGGGAGAAGTCACCTTCGAGGACGTCACCTTCTGTTACCAGGCGCCGCAAGAACAATGCGACGAGGGCTGCCAGGAAACAGGCCGGGAAACCGCCCTGGAGAACGTCAGCCTGCAAGTCGCCCCGGGGCAAACGGTCGCCATCGTCGGGCAAACCGGTTCGGGCAAGAGCACACTCGTCAAGCTGATCAACCGCACCTACGACGTGAACCAGGGACGGGTCCTGGTCGATGGTGTAGACGTGCGGGATTGGCACCTGGAGGCCCTGCGCCGCCAGATTTCCATCATCGAACAGGACCTGTTCCTCTTTTCGCGCACCATCGCCGAAAACATCGCCTTTGGCCGCCCGGACACGTCCCGGGAAGAGATCGAGGCGGCGGCGCGGGCGGCCCAGGCGCACGACTTCATCCAGGATTTCAAGGACGGTTACGAGACCGTCATCGGCGAGCGGGGGGTGACCCTTTCGGGCGGACAACGGCAGCGCCTGGCGTTGGCCCGCGCCTTTCTCACCCGCCCGCCCATCTTGATCCTGGACGACGCGACCAGCGCCATCGACAGCGAGACGGAGGATAAAATCCAGCAGGCCATCGAACGGGCCGCCGCCGGGCGAACCACGTTCCTCATCACCCACCGACTCTCGCAAATTCGGTGGGCCGACCTGATCGTCGTGATGCGCAAAGGGCGGGTGGCGGCGGTGGGCGACCACGAGGAATTATTGCAGAAATCGACCGCATACCGAAACATCTTTATGCGATATGAACGGTAAGTAAAAGGTTATCTTCTCAATAAGCGCGGGAAGATGGCGTGCGGGCGGCAAAGCCGCCCGCACACACCCCGCCCTCTGGTTTGTTGAGATGATACGGTAAAGGGCTGTAAACATGGGTTTTTTCAGGGGATTAGAGGCCGAGGATTACGACCGGCAGTACAGCGACCGGGAATTGGTGCGCCGCATCGCCGGCTACTTCCGGCCTCACCTGGGGCGCATCCTGGCGATCAACCTGCTGATCCTGGCGATAGCGGCGGGGGACGCTGCCCAACCATTGATCGTGTCTCGCGGCCTGGACCTGCTCGCGGAATCGCCGCGCCTCGACACGGTGCTGATCCTGTCCGCGGCGGTGCTGGCGCTTGGTCTCTTCAATTGGGGCGGCAACTGGCTGCGCCGTTGGATCACCGCCCTCGCCATCGCCGACGTCGTGGCGGCCTTGCGCAACGACGCCTTTCAGGCCTCGGTAAGACACGATATGTCCTTCTTCGACCAGTTCCAATCAGGACGCATCATCAGCCGCATCACGTCCGACACCGAGGAATTTGCCCAGGTGACGCAACTCATCACCGACATCCTCAGCCGGTTGATCATGGCCGCCATCTTGATCGGGATGTTGTTTACCGTCTCCTGGCGGCTGACGTTGGTCGTGCTGGTCTTCGCGCCGGTCGTCTTCGGCGTCGCCCTGAGCTTCCGCCGCCTGGCCCGCAAGGTCACCCGCCGGGGGTTCCGTGTGCTGGCAGAGGTCAACACGGCGATCCAGGAAGCGGTGACCGGCATCAGCGTGGCCAAGAACTTCCGCCAGGAAGCGGCGATCTACGAGGAATTCCTGGAGGTCAACCGGCGCTCCTACCAGGTCAACCTGCAACGGGGTTATGCGCTATCGTCGCTGTGGCCAATCCTCAACGCGCTATCCGGAATCGGGACAGCCGTGGTGACATACGCCGGCGGACTGCCGGCCGCGGTGGGGACGATCACCATCGGCAACTTATATCTCTTCGTCGACAGTGTGAGACGTTTCTGGCTTCCCGTGGTCAACGTGGCGGCTTTTTGGAGCCAGTTACAGGGCGGCCTGGCGGCAGCGGAACGCATCTTCGCCCTGATCGACGCCGAACCGACGGTGCAACAGGAGGACGAGCATCCGGCGGAGCGCTTGCGCGGGGAGATTTGTTTCGCAGACGTCTGCTTCAGCTACAGCGAACAAGAACGGGTGTTGCGGGATTTCTCGCTCCACATCGCACCGGGCGAGAGTGTAGCCCTGGTGGGTCGCACCGGCGCAGGCAAGACCAGTATCGCCCGGCTGATCGCCCGTTTCTACGAATTCCAGGAGGGACGTATCGAGATCGACGGGCGCGACATCCGCACCCTCGACCTGGAAACCTACCGGCGGCAACTGGGCATCGTCTCGCAAATGCCCTTTCTCTTTTCCGGTTCCGTCGCCGACAACATCCGCTACGCCCGCCCCGACCTGAGCGACGAGGAGATCGAAGCGGCGGCCCGGCAAATCGGCGGCGGGGAGTGGTTGGAAACCCTGCCCGCCGGCCTGGCGACCGACGTCGGCGAACGCGGGTCGCGCCTCTCGATGGGACAACGGCAGTTGACGGCGCTGATGCGCGTCCTGGTCCAATCGCCCGCCATCTTCATCCTCGACGAGGCGACCGCCAGCATCGACCCCTTCACCGAGGCCCAGATCCAGGAGGCGATGGACCTGATCTTGCAGCGCAGCACCTCGATCCTGATCGCCCACCGGCTCTCGACGGTGCGCGCCGTGGACCGGATCATCGTGCTGGAGAATGGACGGATCATTGAGGAGGGCGATCACGACGAACTGATGGCGCTCAACAAACATTACGCCGAATTGTACGATACCTACTTCCGGCATCAATCGCTGGATTACCGCCCCCCGCCGGCGGAAGAGGATTTCGACGCCGAGATGTTCCTGCCCGAGCAATTGCGCGGTCAAGCGCCTGCATAAAGCCTTTACCCACGCCGCCGCCATCCAGCTCCATCAATGCGCCCCAAAGGACACAGTTTGACTTCACCCCTACCTGACGTATAATTACCCCTATGCTCAGTATCATCATTACCGCGTTTCGAGAGTCCGAAACGGTTGGTCGGGCCATCGAAGCGTTTCTACCCCAGTTGCCCGCCGAGGCCGAAATCCTGGTCGTCTCTCCAGACCCGGAAACGATTCTCGTGGTCGACGAGTACGCCGCCCGCTACCCGCTGGTGCGGCACGTGGCCGATCCCCAACGCGGGAAGCCCACGGCGCTCAACGTGGGGCTGCAGGTCGCCCAGGGCGATATCGTGGTATTCAGCGACGGGGACGTGACAGTAGCCGAGGACGCCTTGGCCCATCTGTTGGCGCCCTTCGACGATCCACAGACAGGCGCGGTGAGCAGCCATCCATTGAGCATCAGCCCCCGCGATACGGTGTTGGGCTATTGGTCTCACCTCCTCACCAGCGGCATTCACCAGATCCGGCAAATCCGCGATCTAGAGGGCGCCTTTATCGTCTGCTCCGGCTACCTCTTCGCCATCCGGCGGGCACTGATCGAGCACGTGCCGGAGGACGCGCTGGCGGAGGACGGCGTGATCTCCCACCTCATCGCCCAGCAAGGGTACCGCATTCGTTACGCGCCGGAGGCCCACGTACTGGTGAAATACCCCACGACGTACCGGGATTGGCTGCGCCAGAAGGTCCGTTCGGCTGGCGGTTACGCCCAGGACCACATCCGCAAATCCCCCTTCCGGATGCGCTCCGCCTGGCAGGAGATGTGGCATGGGTCCCGAATCGCGTTGCGCTATCCCCGTCACCCACGCGAACTGATGTGGACGCTGCTCCTGTTCGCCGCCCGGCTCCATCTGTGGGCGCTGGTCTTTCTCAACGTGCGCTTGCTGCGCCGCCCCCTCAAGTCCCTCTGGCAGCGGGTCGAGACGACGAAATAACCATCCCCCCCCTCAATAGTGAATGTCATCAAGATAAGACTTCGGAAGTTTAGCACCAAGGACCTTGGAAGAAAAACCAGCCTTGATCGGCCTCGAAATATTGGCTGACGGTGCGATTTTGAAACTTCCGAAGTCTATCCAGCCTTGAACTTAATGAAATTGCCTCAATAGTGAATGTTGACCAGCGTGCCGACAGGGGCCCAGTTGAAGAACCATTGGGCCTCCGGCGTGGGCAGGTTTATACAGCCGTGGCTCATTGGCTGCCCGAAGTTGGCGTGCCAATAGGTGCCGTGGAGGCCATATCCACGGTAAAAATACATCGTGTAGGGCACGTTGGTCAGGTGGTAGCCGGGGCCAGACATCGTGGTCGAGACGTACTTGACGTAGATGCGGTACTGTCCGGTGGGGGTCGGGGTAGCTGGCAGGCCAGTCGAGACGAGCGTGCTGCGCACCGGCGTATTCCCCACGTAGGCGGTCACCCGCTGCGCGCTGAGATCAACGTCGATCCACCGTCCACCCGTGGGCGCGGGCGACGGGGCCGGGGCCGGGGCCGGAGACCCCCCAGCGGGGATGCGCAACACCTGCCCCACGTAGATGAAGGAGGGGTTGCTGATCCCATTCGCCCGCGCCAGCGCCCACATCGAGACGCCAAAACGGAGCGCGATGGCGGACAACGTGTCCCCGCGCCGCACCGTGTAGGTCTGCCCGGATGGACTCGGCTGGGGGGATGGCGTCGCCCCTCCTGGGATCATCAATCGCTGCCCGGCGTAAATGTGATTGGGATTCGCGATCCCATTGGCGGCGGCCAACGATTGGTAAGAGATCCCATAGCGCAAGGCGATGCGATACAGATTCTCCCCAGCCTGCACGACGTGGACACTGGGAGTGTCTGGAGATGGGGCAGGCGAGCCGCTCCCTCCCGGGATGGTCAGGCGTTGGCCAACGTAGATGTGGCTGGCATCGCTCAAGCCATTGGCCCGCGCCAGCGCATCGACCGTCACACCGTAGCGCAGCGCGATACGGAACAGGTTCTCGCCCGCCCGGACGACGTGCACCTGGGACTGGGCCGAGACGGGAGAGGCCAAGATCAAGATGAACAGGAGCGCGATAATCGAGCATGGCCATTTTCTCATTTTCTTTTTCATTTTCATCGGATTCCCTCCTGGTGTAAGGGATTTTGCGCGAAAGAACACGTGCTTTTGCCACAAATTGCACGAATTTCCACGAATAAAAGCCAGAAAATTTGTGTTAATTCGTGAAATTCGTGGCAAAGTAAAAAGTGTCCGGTAGTGAACGACCGAATTAAGCTCTATTATGCCACAAGCGTCTGTGATTTCCAATTACAGGGATGTTACAATTCAGTGAC
>DSAR01000533.1 GCA_011046405.1 Chloroflexota bacterium
CCCGAGAGGCCTTGATCGACAGTCGATTGCTTGCGTCGAACAGGCGCACTACACCGCCATCGGCGTCTAACGCTGCCACCGCAGCGTCAATCGCCCGATCAAGCATCGTTTCCATATCCAGGGGGGCACTGATCGCATAGGAAACCCGGTTCAAAGCTGCCAATTCCCGGTTCTGAGTCCACAGGTCCTGGGTCTGGCGAGAGACTTCCGCCTCCAACGAGCGATTCAACGTCTCCAACTGACGTTGATACCGATCTCGATCCTCCCGCAGACGGGCTATATCCAACGCCTGCTGAATCACGACGACGACCTCGTCGATGTCCTGGACCGGCTTGCTGATGTAATCCCAGGCGCCCTGCCTCATTGCCTCAATGGCATCTTTCAGAACACCGGTTCCTGAAACAACGACGATCGGCAGGTCTGGTTGCTCATCGTGCAAGACAGAAATGACGGTCAAACCATCCAGCCGGGGCATGCGCAAATCGACCAGGACGATGTCGAAGCGTTGAGCCCGGGCTAAAGCCAGACCCTGCTCGCCATCGGCGGCAGTCACCGTTCTATAGCCGCACTCTTCCAGGTAATCGGCCATGGCCCGACGAATGAGAGGTTCGTCGTCGATGATCAAAACCGCCTGCTCATTCATCAGACTCCCCCTCCTCTCATCTGCCCGGAACTGATCAAGGACAGGAAGATATTCATATCCAATACAGGCTTGTAAACGACGAGTTCTTCTGATATACCCAATGCGCTCAATGCAGATGGAAGCGTAAAGGTGGGCGAACCGGTGTAAATAAGAAAACGGGACGAGGGTAGGATGTGGTGTAATGCCAGGATTGTCTCCACTCCATTCATGCCCGGCATCCGAATATCTACGATACAGACGTCGAAGGGTCTCTCTTGATGCATCCGAATGGCCGACTTGCCATCAGCAGCGATGGAAACTTGATATCCGGCATCTCTCAGGAAAGCGGCTAATGAGATCCGGGTCAAACGTTCGTCATCTACGATGAGTATCCGTTTGTTCATCATGCCTCCCCTCCCTCTCTGCCCAACGGCTTGCCCTGCCAGGAAACAGGCAATTGGACGAAAAAACGAGTCCCGTTACTTGTCCCGTCACGGCTGAGCACGGGCTCATACCAAATCCGCCCACCGTGTCGTTCTACTACGATAGACCAGCACAGCCAAAGCCCCAATCCTGTTCCCTCCCCCACCTCCTTGCTCGTAAAAAACGGTTCGAAAAGTCGACTGGCCAAAGTGTCTGGAATGCCAGGACCGTTATCCTCAATCACCAATCGCACCCACGCGCCGCGCTTTTCGGTACGTATCTTCAACAAGGGTTGATACCCCTCGGTTGTCTCCAGCATTTTGGACATCGCCTGGGCGGCGTTGCGCAACAAATTGAGGATGACCTGCTGGATTTGTTGTCCATCGCACGTGAGCGCTGGCAAGTCGGGTGCCAAATCTCGCATGACGCAGATATTGCGAAAATCATAACGCTTTTTCAGATCGTAGTCTGTATCGGCCAGGTCCAACGTTCGCACCACCAATTGGTTTAGGTTGTGTATCGCGACGTCAGAAGACGTCTTGCGTGAGAAACTCAAGAGATCAGAGACAATTTTCGCCGCTCGAGCCCCCGTTTCGCGGATACCGACAATATAATCCAACAAACCTCGCTCGACCAGGTAGCGGGCCAGGTTGTCAGGGTCCACGTCACAGGTTTCCAACCACTTCCGGGTTCGGGGTCGCTCGACGTCGAAGGCCACCTGCAAAATTTGAGCGCTTTGCATCATCGCGCCCAACGGGTTGTTGATCTCGTGGGCTACACCTGCAGCCAATCCCCCAACACTGGCCATCTTGGCCGATTGCAACATCATCTCCTCCAACCGTACACGGCGCGTCACATCGTCGATCCGTAACACCACCCCCTCGACACCGTTGGCAATCAAAGGGAATACACTCACATCTCGATAAACGGGTCTATTTTTCAATAGAAGTTGCTCACGATGCCGGTGCACCATCCGTCTCTCCTGCAGGACCTGTTCGAACAACACCTGGTAACGCAATAATTCCGGGCAAGCCTCCCAGAGCACACGTTCCTGTGCCTGCCCTAGTCTCCCACCAGCTAATGCCTCGGCGGCGGGATTCCACGTCAACACACGTCCAGCAGGGTTCAACGTGATCAAAGCCGAGGGCATCGAGTCGGTGATATTCTGAAGCAAGTTCTGCAAGTGGGCTCGCTCCGCTATCATACCTTGTAACCGAGAGGCCATGTCGTTGAAAGCCTGAGCCAACGCGCCGATCTCGTCGAGAGCTTGAATGTCGATACGATGGCTTAAATCTCCCTGTCCCAAAGCAGCCGCCCCGTCTTGCACCTGCCGCAATGGATGAAGCACCGTCCGCACAATATACCATCCCAGCCAACCGGACATCCATAACGTCGCCAGGACGGCCAATCCATTCACTAGCGCTGTCCGGTAAACGCCGGATAGCGCCTGGTGCATAGGCACCTCGACCAGAACACACCAATCTGCATACGCCAGAGTTTGATAACTGCCGATGACCCGTTCACCGCTCAAACCCAGGTAGGAATGATCAAGGCTGCGACCCGCTTGAGCTTGTTGAACACCCATAATATCGCTCAGATCGCGCTGCTGCAAAACCAGGGATGAATCCTCGTGGGCGATCAAGCGCTGTTGTCCATCGACCATATAAGTATATCCACCGGATCCAACGTCAATTCGAGCGATGATGTCCCACATATACGTGAGATTGACCTGGGCTATAAGCACGCCGTCTACACGGTGATAGACGTCCCACATTGGCACAGCCAAGGCCACCAGGGGCTCGCCATAGGGGGTGAAAGAAACGGGGCTGAGATACCGATCTCCACCTATAGCCACCTGAAACTCCGGGGAATCTGAACACATGTCCAGATCATATTCGTCGAACACGGTATAGCGTGATGCTCGCGCCATCTCCTGACCCTTATCGTCGATCACTGTCAGCGAATGAAAGGCGTTATTGTAGGCCAATAATTCGTTCAAGAGTCCATAGCGCGTTTTTTTAGGTTGATCGACTGGCAAGAACCACGTATAGGCCGCCAAACTCAATTCGTTTTCAATCCAGCCCAGATAATTGTCGATCTCGTTGGTCACATTTCGGGCAATTTCGTACTGCACGCTATCGACATGAGTTCTGTGGACCGTATAGCTGCTGATCGTCTGTACAACGCCGATCAGCGTCAACGGCAGCACCGCCCCAGCGATAAAGACGACGAGAAATCGCGTCTTCAGCGACACGGTCTGCTCTCCCAATTTCACCTCCCTCTCGATAGCTTTGGTTGACCTTATGATCTAAGTATAACCCAATGCCGCCTCTCGCACAAACGCCAAGCGGTGTTGAAGACGTAGGCTGTACACCGTGCCAGTACGCCGCCGCCGATCACTTGACGAGTGTGAATGGTGTGGCTTATACTTATGATACGAACGGCAACCTACTCTCTGGGTGATGACGAACGTGTGGGACGGGTGGCCGTGGCGTGGAGGGATGGGCCAGGCAGCGTCGACGATGCGGGATCGGCAGGATGCTGGCGTTCCATCAATATACCCCAACTTATCGAGAAGATACGGATCGTCCATAGCCCTGTACCGCGTGGGCTACGATACGTTGGGGCGGTGGGACGGTGAGGCCCGGACCTACTAGTGTAGAATCAGCACAATTTGGAACAGGAATGCCCAAACAACAAACAGCTTGTCAAGATTGTCCATATTTTTCCAAATAGACATCGGTTTTTCCCCTTCTTCGTGTCAGAACCAGCAAAAAAAGGTAACTGCTGCTCAGCCTATATGTGCAGCGCGGATTACAATCCGCGCCGATGGCGCACGGGCTATTGGCTGGGTGGTGACGGAAGCTAACACGTTGCCTGCAAGTGGCCGGATTATACGATCCGGCTTCCGGATTGTGATCCGGCGGGCGCAAGGTGAGTAGATACAAAAAAAGACAGTCGGGTGGTCAGAGGGCATTGCTGCTCTCTGGTCTCGTCTGTCTCTATTGAGCCGTCATCCATCAATCAGCGAAGCAGGTCTCTGTCGTGTCCAGGCAAACGAAAAGCGGCTTCCGCTAGGCTAAACCAGTCGGGAGCCGCTAACCACGTGACGGGCGTTATAATCCGGGGTGTTTGACCAGTCATTTGAGCACCACCAGGGGGTGGAACGTTTACACAAATGACCCGCGTAGGACTTGAACCTACAACCAAGGGATTAAGAGTCCCCTGCTCTGCCAAATTGAGCTAGCGGGCCATGTACGGCAGCAATTATATCGTGGTGATCGGATTTGTCAAGTTTTAACCTGCCAGAGTGTGTTATCGAACCGTATTGCCTAACCTGGACGAAGCCGCTGCGCTTCCGAGCCAGAGCCAATAAAGGATGCCGATGGCAGAAGCGAAGCGGCTCGTGCTCGCTGTGCAAGGATTCTATTGGTTAGGTTCTAATCCCAATACGGTTTATTTAAGATGGTTCGTAGTGCGCGCGTTAGATAGCGGCTTTAGCGCGGTTTTTAGGCGATGAATCGCCCACTACAAGCCTCTTCCCCAGCTTATCTAAACCGTATTGGCTCTAATCCCGCTCCAGCACACCGACGAATGAATAGGGCGAAAAGACTGCGCCTGGGCCAACGCTGGGCAACGCAATGAATGCGCTATTTCCTCCGGTGCCATCCTGACGGACTGGATAAACCATCACCAGTTCACCCTCGCGCAACCAACCGCCTATTTCCGGAGCAGCATCTTCGATATCTCCATACACTGTCAGGGCCTCACCGTCGGGTAGGCGCATCGCACGGATGAGCAGCATCGATCCGCCGGACGTCTGAACCCACTCACGCCAGGCCACCCAGTTCTTCCGGGGCGAAAACGAGAAATCACCGGCAATTCTCGTTCCTTCTGCGCTATCGACCGAGCGCTCGAAGTCATCGACCAGTGACTTCAAGTGAATGTAGATTTCCTCCTCTTCCAGCTGCTCTCTTACTTTGGACTGAATGAGCCATACGCCGTCGGAACTCACGTGGGCATCGTAGACGTCCTCCAAATCTCCAATCAGTTCCATCTCGCCAGTGTTCAGATCGAACGCCATAATCCCTGGATTGTAATCGAAATAAGCCTGAGCGGCGCCGTACTTGGGCTGTGAAAGATAGATCACCTCTCCATCGTTGCGCCAATTTAGGGGTTTGACGCTTCGGTAATCTGGCCCTGTCTCCACGTGCGTCCATACTTCGCGATCATTGTTTCCCTTGCTGTCACTCACGATCAAATGGAAAGGAATCTCGGCCGTGTTGTTGACCAGGGCGGACCAATCTGGTGGTCTCTCGTCACACACCCAGGCTAATTTTTCACCATCGGCGCTTACGACTGGCGGATGGCAGTTGCCGCCTCGATCAGGCACGATCAGAGATGCGCCACCCAGCCGATGGGCATAGCGATAATTGTAATATACCCGATCTCCGCCGATTTGGAATGAGCTATCGAGTATATCTTCCTTGGCCGAGATAATTACGTTGGGATACCCTTCTCGTACAAAGTGAAATACTGGATCCTCGGCTGTGTAATCGACCAGAACCATTTCCAAGTCTCTTTCCGATTCTATGACCTGTGACGACCAGCGAAGTATGCCGATCGAGCCTGCCAGGAGAGGAACGACGTCATCATCCTCATGCATTGGGATCCAGAAAAGCCGCTCATTGTCTCCCCACGCCAGGCTGGCTAAGAAGCCGTTGTCATTGGGTGACCAGGCCAACGTCGACCAGGTCATCCCCGGTATCGAGAACTGTTGCCGCCGCCTCGCTTGTCCTTTCGAATCTCCCTCGGCCGAAACGTCCCATATCTCTTGGTTGAAAGTCAGCGCTATATGATTCCCCTTCCAGGACCAGGCCAACTCGCCAAATTGATTCATATTCTCTACTTGCCACAATCGTTCCCAATCAAGGTTGTTAGCGGTATAGCCCCCAGCGCCTGGGGGCACCTGGGCTACGTATAGATTGGCCGGCTCTTCTGTGGGATATGGACTGTACACTAAAGCTGCCAGACGGCTCCCATCGGCCGACCAAGCCAATCGAAGCTGTGCGCCTGCTCGTTCATCCAAGTTGGTCAAAAGGTCTGGCGTTATCAATGGGTCTCGTGCGTCGGGAGAAACGAGCGCTGGCCACGACAGTCCCCCGTGTGATAGGTGGTAGGCGATCCAATCGCCACGGGGCGACCAAAGAGGATTGGTGGACTTTTCTACGCCCAATACCAAAGGGCGCGCTTCTTCTTGCTGGAGATCGTAGATGTAGAGCGTATTCTCTCGTTCGTAAATCAGGCTGTGCCCATCCGGCGACCACGCGCCAACAGGCACGTCGGTTATAGTAGACACCCGTCTATACGCTGGGTCGAAGAAAAAGACGGACCAGTCCGCCTGGGTATCGGGAGCGGTGGGCTTTCCGGTATCCACAGACCCTGGACGTGTGTAAGCTAAACGTCCGTCGGGCAACCAAAGCAATGTCGTAGGACGTTTTCCCATCTGGAATCGTCGAATCTCCCCGGTTTCCAGCTCGTAAATCCCCAACACCACCTCTGGCAAATCATCATCAATGGGTGACAACTGACTCATCCAGGCCAAACGCTGTCCATCCTGGGACCACTTGAAGTCGATCACATTTTTCGCGTCCAAAGGATGGGCCTGGTGATTCTGCCACAACCAAAGATCCCCTAAAATGGTATAGGCGAATATCCCCGCCGGGCCTTGGGGGGCGCAGGGATGCATGGCCTGCTTATTCCAACAAAATTGACGCTGCCAACTTTCTTTGCCCAAAACGAGCGGATCGTCTTCCGCGTTTTGTCCTGTCTCAGGGTAGAACCGGACCGTTTCACTCACGACGATACCATCTATGCCCACCCATTCCCAATCGGCCCGATAATTCTTGCGATACGGTTGAGATACGTAGGCGCTGTCTACTTGCAAATTGTCGAGCACACGCTCGATGTGCCATATCCGGGCCAATTGCAGGCCATCCCAACGATAAAGGGTATCGGCGCCGGTCACCAACCCCTCTCGCACCCGGAAATAATGATTGAGCAATTCTTGTTGTCCATCCTGGTTGAAGTCGATGATGTCTGGCGGTAGGTAAAATGGCGGTGGGGCATCGAAACCTGCGCCAAGCCATTCCGAAACACCTAGCAGCTTTCCATCATGCTCCTCGTCCTCTTCGCCACGCTCGACGATAACCCAGCGAATCTCGTTCTCGTCGCCGATATTGCCCACCAATGCCAGTCGTTCTATGGCCCCTGGGGCGGTAAATCCACCATCGACTGGGTGGGCGACCCAATATCCACCTATCTCTTGACCCATGACTGCCTGCGCGATCTCCCGCTCGTCAGGAAATGGAGAGGGTTGTGGGGTCGGCAGGGTGGTGACGATGGGCAAAACGTCGACTACTGGCACGTCGGTAGGCTCCACCGCGACGAATGAAGGATTCGCCAACCGTGTAGGTGTAACGGTCAAAAGGTCCTCACTGGGAGGCGAGGTCGAAGTGTCAAGGGGCGCTTCCCCTGCTTGGCTGCAAGCCTGGACGCACAACCCAAAGACGATCAAGAGCAGTCCGACGCTCAATCGCCTCAGCCATCTAGTACGGGTCGTTATCTCATTCGCGTCAATCATAGAAAATGACTAACCAGCCTCCTGCTCTATAACAGACTCCGTTGATCCTGCCATCAGAAGCCCCAACTTTTTCTTACTCGCATCGTCCACTGCTATGACGTCCATCACTTGCCCGTTATACATGACGGCGATGCGGTCCGAAAGGGCCATAATCTCATCCAACTCGGCCGAAACCAACAGGACCGCACATCCGGCGTCACGCATAGCGATGATTTCCCGATGAATGTATTCGATAGAGCCAACGTCCAATCCGCGCGTCGGCTGGTTGGCGATCAGGAGCTTGATCGGGCGTGAAAGCTCTCGCGCCACGATGACTTTTTGCTGGTTGCCCCCGGATAATTTCGCGGTCGGTACGTAAGGGCTGGGTGTGCGGATGTCGAATGCTTCCACCAACCGGCGCCCGTTTTCGTCGATCGCCTGGTGATCGAGCACGTTGTGCTTTGCAAACGGTGGACGATAATAGGTGCACAACACGAGATTATCGGTGACTGGGTACGATAGGACGAGCCCATGACGTTGGCGATCTTCGGGGATGTGGGCCGTGCCGCTCTCGATAATAGAGCGGGGCGGGTTTCCGGTCACGTCTTCGTTTGCTATCGAAACCGCGCCGCTCTCCACTGGCCGCAATCCCGTGAGCGCTTCGATCAGTTCTGACTGGCCATTGCCCTGCACGCCCGCGACGCCCAGGATCTCGCCGGCCCGCACCGAGAGTGAGACCCCCCGTACGGCCTTGACACCTCGCTCGTCGAGGACGTGCAAATCCTCTATTTTCAAGATCTCCTCGCCCGGTTGGGCCGGCTCCTTCTGGACCTTGAGAATGACCTCGCGCCCGACCATCATAGCTGCCAACCGAGCTTCATCCGTTTCTTGGGGGGTGACGGTACCCACGGTCTTTCCCGCCCGCATCACCGTAATCCGATCTGCGATTGCCAATACCTCCTTGAGCTTGTGCGTGATGAAGATGATAGAGACGCCCTGGGTGGTCAGTTCCCGCATAATGCGAAAGAGTTCTTCCACCTCCTGGGGGGTAAGCACGGCGCTCGGCTCATCCAGGATCAAAATATCTGCCCCTCGATACAGTGCCTTGACGATCTCCACCCGTTGCTGCAAGCCGACCGGTAAGTCTCGAACGTAAGCGTGTGGGTCTACCTCCAGCCCATACTGCTTCGACAGTTCGCGCACGCGCTCGACCACGCTGCGCCGGTCGAGCGCCAAGCCACGCACCGCTTCGGCGCCTAACATGATATTCTCCGCCACGGTAAACACGGGAATGAGCATGAAGTGTTGGTGAACCATCCCAATGCCGTATGTAATCGCATCGTTGGGATCGTCGATGTCTACCATTTCGCCGTTTAGGAAAATCTCCCCTTCGTCTGCTTCATATAGTCCGTAGATCACGTTCATCAAAGTGGTCTTTCCCGCGCCGTTTTCACCCAGCAATGCGTGAATCTCGCCCTTGTACAGGTCACAATCCACACCATCGTTTGCCAATACGCCCGGAAATCGCTTCGTAATGCCCTTGGCCTGAAGTACTTTCTTCTGTGACATCATCAACTCCCCCCGTTACTTCTCGTAGGGCACGCCATCGGCCGCAGGGGGGGTGGTCTTACCGATGATGCCGGTCAAAATGACCATTGTCAACAAATAAGGGATCAGTCCTACGACGTAGGCCTGTTGCAAGAAGGCCCATTGATCTGGGATCTGATCCCGGAAAAACTGGAGGTTGATCTGGAGCGCCTGGGCCACGCCAAAGACCAGGGCCGCCGCCCACGAACCGAAGGGCGACCAGTTGCCGAAGATCATCGCCGCCAGGGCGATGAACCCCGTCCATTCGTCATCAGCGGTTCGAACGAGGGCACCGATTCGAGCGTGAAGTAAGCGCCTCCCAGACCGGCGATCATCCCCCCGATGATGACGTTGGCGTAGCGCATAAAGTATACGTTGATGCCGACGGTGTCGGCGGCCCGGGGATGTTCTCCCACTGCCCGCGTGCGCAGTCCCCAGCGTGTGTTGAACAGAATGAAGTGTGTGAGTGCCACCAACAGCACAGCCGAAACTGCGATCGGCTGTTGCTCGAAAATTCGCCCGACGACCGGTATGTCGCTCAGGAAGGGCACACCGAAGCGGGGTAACACGCCTGGGGCGTGCGGCACCTGCCCGCCGAAGATGCTGCCCTTCTCGAAGAACAACTGGCGATTCAAAAAGCCGGAAACGCCGATAGCCAGGATGTTGATGACCGTCCCACCGATAATCTGATCCACTTTGTATGTCACTGAGAGCACTGCGTGTAACAGGCCCAGCAAACCCCCGGTGAGCACAGCGGCGAACACACCCACCAGCAAACTGGGCAATGGGGCCATTTCTAAAATTGTGTTCACATAGACAGCCCCAAACCAGCCGAAAAAGGCCGAGGCGAGCATCATGCCCTCGATGCCAATGTTCACCACACCGGCCCGCTCACAGTAGATGCCGGATAGTGCGCCTAGCGTCAACGGCGTCGCCACCGCGATGGTTGTGGCGAGCATGCTCACGACGATCACTGCCGGATCCACCTCGCTGCCGCCAACCAGGACGACGACAGCAATTAGTGCTAAAATGATCATTGCAATAAAGCCCAAACGCCGCCAATCCATTAGATTTTACCCCCATCCCCTCGTCAGCACCAATTTTTCCTCCTCGGCCCGGATGCGATAGAGCCATCGAATGATCGCGTCAGCGGCGACGAGTAACAAAATGAGCGATTGGATGACCGAGATCACATCCACGGGGATTTGGGTCAGGAATTGCATACGGGTCGCCCCATTACGCATAGCGCCCCACAACAGCGCCGACAGAACCACGCCCAGCGGATGTGTTTTGCCCAGAAGTGCGATGGCGATGGCGTCGAATCCATAACCAACCGAGAATCCCAACTCGTGTCGATAGTTGAGGCCTGTCACCTCGATTGCGCCCGCCAGCCCGGCTAACACGCCCGACAGCGTCATCGTGAGCACTATCATACGGGTCACACTAATTCCGGCGTACTGCGCTGCATCAGGGTTGGCCCCGGTTGTGCGGATTTCAAACCCCCACGTGGTTTTTTGTAAAAACCACCAGATGCCTCCCGCGACTAACAAAGCGAGGGGAAATCCCCAATGGAAGCGCAATCCTGGCAAGATCTGGGGAATGCGCGCGCTCTCGGCAATTCTTGGCGTCCGAGCCACGACGTTGAGTGGATTGGGATCCTTCATCGGCCCGTTGAGCAGAAAACTGGTCACGTTCAACGCGATGTAGTTCATCATGATGGTGTTGATGACCTCGTGGCCGCCTGTGCGGGCTTTGAGCCAGCCGGGGATCGCCCCCCAAATTGCACCGGCCAACATCCCGGCGCCGATGGTCAGAGGAAGGTGGATCAAGGTGGGTAGTTCGATCCCTCGTTCTAGTAACCCATAGCCCATCCAGGCGGAGGCCACGGCTCCTAGCGCTAACTGTCCCTCGGCGCCGATGTTGAATAACCCACCCTTGAACGCCAAAGCGACCGCCAGCCCGGCGAAGATATAGGGCGTGGCCCACACCGTTGTCTCACTCAACGCACTGGGAGATCCAAACGCGCCTTCATACAATCCCCGGTAGGCTGCGATGGGATTTCCACCGGCAGCCAGGATAATCAAGGCTCCCAGCACCAATGCCGTAAAAACTGCCAGAAAAGGCAGCAAGACTGTATTAGCCACCGACCGCCACGACTTGCCTGTTTTATCTTCCGCCGAAATGTGCATACTTCTTGCCTCAATCCCATTACCTCAATTCAATTTCGATCCCACGGCATAGGTTTTCGAGATTTCCGAAGTCTGGATTTCAAATCTGAGGGAGGTTTAGAGATGAAAGTGTCAGGTACTAGACATCTATAAAATCTAATAACCTGGCAGAAGCCGCTGCGCTTCCAAGCCAGAGCCAATAAAGGATGGCGACGACAAATGCTTGCTCACTGTGCAAGCATTCGATTGATTAGGCCCTAAAAGGGGGAAGGCGACTCTCTCTAGAGAGTCCCCTTTCCCCCCATATTGATTGGACGATTAACGCCTATTCAAACTACTCGGGCTTAGCGGGCGGCACATTCGTCTGGAGCGTCCCGTCCCTGAGCGCGTTAGTGATTTCCTGGACCTTGGCGTCCACATCCGCCGGTACCTCGTCGGCCAAATCGTGATAGGGCGCTAAACCGGCTTCGCCCATGTAGTTTCCGCCATCCGGGAAGTTGCCCTCGTAGGCCATCTTGATCAGGTCAAACGTGCCCGGCGTGAGCAGCTTCATCGCGCTGGTCAGTAGTACTTCCTGCGCTTCGGGCACCGTATAATACTGGTCGGTATCCACGCCGATGGCGTACACGCCCTTCTCGGCGCATCCCAGCAGCGCGCCGTTACCGGTCTTGCCCCCTGCGCCGAACACGACGTCTACGCCTTTATCGATCATCGAAAGAGCCGTCGTCTTGCCCCACTCCGGATCGGTGAACGTCTTGTCGAAACCCACGTCGTTGTGATAGACAGTGTTCACCTCAATATCCGGCCGGACGTGCTTGGCGCCGGCGCGATACCCCTCGCCGAAGCGCCATACAGGCGGGACTGCATCTGTCCCCAACACGGCGCCGATCTTGCCGCTCTCGCTCATCAGCGCCGCCAGAGCGCCCGCCATGAACCCCGATTGATCCTCTGGGAAGTTCAAGCCGACGACGTTGCTGACCTCAGTGCCTGGGGCTTGGAATTGATCGACTCCGATGAACTTGACGTCAGGGTATTTCTCGCCAGCTTCAAGCGTAGCCTCACCGAGAGCAAAGCCAACGGTCACGATCACGTCGTAACCCGCCTCGGCAAACTGGGCGATGTTCTTGTCGTAATCCTTGGAGTCAGTGGTCTCGATGTACTGGACAATGGCGCCCAATTCCTCCTCTGCCATCTTCACGCCCTCCCAGGTCGATTGGTTGAACGACTTGTCGTCGATCTTGCCGACGTCGGTCACCAACCCCACACAGAACACGTCGTCAGAGGCGCAATCGGCCTCCGCCCCACCTCCAGGGCCACAGGCGGGCAGCAGCCATGCAAGCATCATCAGACTAAGACCAACCAAAAGCATCTTACGCATGTCAATTCTCCTCTCTTTGATAAAATATTTCGGATCGTACACACTATGGCGATGAACACAGATCGGAATTTGCCTTACTCATCTCCCTTCTACCCATGAACCGGCTTAACGAGGGTATGATGATAACCCATCTTCTCAAAAGATTGGGGTAAATGTGGGGCAGCGTGTGACCGTGGTCGGGTGTTGCCTCCGCTAACCTAACCTGGACGAAGCCGCTGCGCTTCCGAGCCAGAGCCAATAAAGGATGCCGATGGCAGAAGCGAAGCGGCTCTTGCTCGCTGTACAAGGATACCATTGGTTAGCTCCTAACTCGGTCGTGGAACTATTATATCTCAAGCGGTGATAAATACAAGCATCTCATTCCAGGTTTTCGAGGCGGGTCAAGGTTCGCGACGCCGCGAAAATCAAAAACCCTGGCTTGAGAAACCAAGACGCAAGACCCTAAAGGTCTCTGTGAAACCTTTAGGGTCTTCGAAGCGTTTCGGTGTCCCCGGGACGAAGGATTTCGGGTGCGAAGGTTTTTGTCTATCTATCAAGCGTGGGCTTCGGTTTGTTACGACAGATACAGGCGATCTAGCGTTGCAAGAACGAGGCCGCAGCGCCAAATCCTGCGGCGCCTACTCCCAGCACACGGCCGATCACCAGGTTGATGACTAAGACGATGACCCAACCGATGATGACGGTGACGAGGGTTTTGATGGTATCGAGGTCGAGGGCCTCTCGCACGCCGATGAAGCCGGCGATCAATGCCCAGATCGCGCCTATCAGGCTGGCAATCCCACCCACGCAAGGGATAAAGCTTAGAATTCCCAGCAGACGGGGGCCACTGGCGTAACCCAGCACCCGCAGTAGCTCGCCGGGATCTGCCGTGCCCTTAAACAGATTGGTGCCGACGAAATAGGTGACGTAGGCCCAGATGTAGTAATTGACCACGCCCAGCACGATCACCACCAACAGGCCTATAATCGCTCGAGCAAATTCGGCGCCTATGATGCCCCCGATAAAGGCCCCGAGGCCACTGGCGATGGAGACCAGAACGACGACGATCAGTGCTTCCTGGGTCAAGCTGGTGTCTGCCTCTACCTCGTTGTAGAAAGCGACGTCGAGCATTGCGGCTCTTATGATCCGATTGAACATTTTTACTTCCTCCTCATAACTTATATTAGTTTGGATTAACCAGGGCTGATAGTTAAGGCCTGACCAACTAGATTCTTGTACGGTGAGCGAAGATTTGCCGTCGATAACCTTTTGGGGCTCTAGCTCTGCCAGGTTAGGGTCTAACTCACGAAATCCTTTCAGCTTTCTTCAGAGACTGTTGGATGTGGAACTGACACCGGCGCCCACGCCACCTATAGTTTACCCTGAGATTTATTTTATTACAAGTGACTGATGTCGCTAGACAGTCTTGGCACAGCGATATCTTTCGTTTTTGTCCAAGCGGTGAATGGAATGGATGGTTGGAAACATTCCGTGATGATGTTGGAAATCTTGTTGACGCCATCTTGTGCTAAACTACGAGCAATGGGGTCCGCTACGTCACACAATTTTGGGGCGAAATAAGATGAGCAAACACATTCTAATTGTCGATGATGAGGTCTCGTTAGCCTTTTTCCTTAGAGAGAACCTGATCGTATTGAACAATCAATATGAGGTGGATATGGCCCATTCGGGCAAGGAGGCTTTGGAGAAGCTGATATGGCAACCGTTTGATTTACTCATTACAGACCTGCGGATGCCCGACGTCGATGGCCTGACGCTGATCGAAGAAGTCCAGGCTCGGTATCCTCACGTGCGGACGATTTTAATGACCGCTTATGGCGATACGCTGAACGAGGCGGCGCTCCGTAGTTCTGGCGTGAACCATTACATTGCCAAGCCGTTTCAGATGGAGGACATGCTCGACATCGTGCACGAGGCGCTGACCGGGGAGTGATTTCAGTAAGCGCCGTTCCCGAGGAGCAACTGGGGTGCGGTGCGGAGGATGATCTTCAAATCAAGCCAGACGGACCAGTTTTCGATGTAGTAGATGTCGAGCAATACGCCTTCACCGAAGGTAAGCTCGCTCCGCCCGCTGACCTGCCACAGACCGGTCAAGCCAGGCCGTACCTCCAGGCGTCGTTTGTGCCATTCCAGGTAGCTTTCTACCTCGCAGGGCAGAGCGGGGCGGGGGCCTACCAGACTCATCTCCCCTCGCAATATGTTCCACAGCTGGGGGAGTTCGTCGAGGCTGCTTCGTCGCAGGATTTTACCGACCCTGGTTAAGCGTGGATCATGGTGTATCTTGAAGAGGGGGCCATCTGCCTCGTTCTGGTTGCGTAATTTGTCCACTTCTTCTTCCGCGCCCTCGTGCATAGAGCGGAATTTGTATATCTCGAACAGTTTTCCCCGGGCGCCGACGCGCGTTTGCCGGAAAAAGATCGGGCCTGGAGAATCGATCTTGATCACCAGGGCGATCAAAATCCACAGAGGCGCTCCCAATAAGAGCCCGGTCACGGCAACAGTGACGTCGAGCGCCCGCTTGATCATCAGGTTCGACTTTCTAAATCCCACTTCTCGCACGCCGATCAGGGGCAGGCCTCCTAAATCGTCCACGTCTACCTGGCTGAGGCTCATCTGAAAAAGATCGGGCACGATGCGCGCGCCGACCTCACGCCGCTGGCATTCTCGTACGATGGCCATAATTTTGCGATGGTACATCCAGGGCAAGGTGACGATGACCTCGTCCACCGAGGCCTCTTCGATCAATTGAGGCAGGTTGTTCAGGGCGCCCAGCGCCTTGAAGCGCCCGATGTCGCTCTCCCCCTTTTGTGGATTGTCGTCCACGAAGCCTACGATCTGATACCCGAACTCCGGTCGAGCGACGATGGTGCGCATGACGGTGCGCCCCACCTCGCCGGCGCCCACGATGATCACCCGGGCGACGCCAATGCCACGTGTGCGCAACCAGCCGACGACAGCGTTTTGCAGGATGCGGGCGATGCTCAGCAGGACGATGACGATCAATCCGGCCTGCAGGAAGAGCGCCCGCGAGTACTGCAAGGGTTGAAAGATGTCCAGGAAAAACGTCAGTGCAAAAAGGATCACGATCGATTTGGCTGCTGCGTTGATGATGCTGTACACCTGATCCAGCCAGGATCTCCCGCGCCAGTTTTGGTAGACCTGGTCGATTTGGAAAGCTAACAGCATCGATCCCAGGAAAAAGAGAATGAAAGGGACGTAGGCGGATAGGGGGTGGTCGTAATCGACGTCCCGGAACCAGCGCAATGTGTAGCGCATCCAATAGGCCAGGATCATACTCGCAACGATCAACACGCTGTCAGAGACAAACACCCACCATGGGGCGTGATGTCGACGCTTCATCAGTTGTCCATCCTCTCGCCGAGATTCTCTAGCGCGCGACGGTAGACGTTGGCGGTCTTTCGGGCCGTGTGCGACCAGTGGAACTGGCGGGCGTGAATCGGGCCCCGTCCCCGCAAGTCGAGTTGTAAGGCCGCGTCGCCCAGCAAGCGCTCGAGTCCGTTCGCCAGGGCGTCTACGTCGTACGGATCGACCAGCACCGCCGCGTCGCCGGCGGCTTCGGGCAGCGAGGAGACGTTGGAGGTCAGCACCGGTGCGCCACAGGCCTGCGCCTCTAGCACAGGAAGTCCGAATCCTTCGTATACTGAGGGATAGGCCACGATCGACGCCGCGTTATACCAGAGCGGAAGCTCGTCGGTCGCCACGTACCCTGGGCATATCACCTTATCCTCCAGGTCCAACGACTCGACGCGGGAAAATACCTCATCGTAGAGC
>DSAR01000534.1 GCA_011046405.1 Chloroflexota bacterium
CCCCCAGGGCCACAGCCGCTTCGAGCCGCTGGTCAGTTTGTTGATCGCGGCCGCAATGACGGCGGCCGGCCTGGCAGCGATTCGGGAGGGCATCCAGCGCTTTCTGTCCGACGCCCCCCCGATTCAAACCGGATGGCCAACAGCCGTGTTACTGGGCAGCGGGCTGATCAAGGTGCTCATGTACGTCGTCGTCAATCGAATCGGCCAACAGGCAAACAGCCCGGCCATTGCAGCGACCGGGCGTGACAATCTCTCTGACGTCTTGACCTCGGCCGCCGCTCTCGCCGGGGTGTGGGGCGCCCGCCTGGTGCATCCCCTGGCCGACCCTATCGCCGGTATCCTCGTCGCGCTGTGGATCTTTCGCTCAACCTGGGAGATTCTGTACGAAAATATCGGCTATCTCACCGGACGCCGCGCCGATCCAGCGCTCGTCGAGCAGATCGTCGAAAGCGCCTCGACGGTAGCGGGCGTATTGGGCGTCCATCAGGTCATCGCCGACCACGTCGGCCCCCAGGTGCGGGTCGATATGCACATCGACGTCGACGGTGAAATCTCGCTCTACCAGGCACACCAGATCGCCGATCAAGTTCAGGGCGAAGTTGAAACGATAGCCTCTGTGGATCTCGTCTTCGTTCACCTTGAACCCATACATCTTCCCAAAAACGTAGACGGATCAGTTCAAGAACCTCAATCTTGATCCTCTAGATACTGCCGTACTTGATTCGGAAAGGCGCGGGTGTTGATGGGCTTGGTGATATAGCCATCACAACCGGCCTCAAGAAACTGTTCTCGCTCTTGCGGCATCGCGTGAGCGGTCAGAGCCACGATGGGGATGTGAGCCGTTTCGGGTTGCGATTTGAGAACGCGGGTCGCTTCATAACCGCTGATCTGGGGCAATTGCATGTCCATCAAAATCAAATCGGGTTGTTCTGCCGTGGCGATCTCGATCGCGCCCTCTCCATCCTGTGCCAATAGCAAGCGATACCCATGGGCCTTTAAAATCGTCTCGACCAACTTACGGTTCAACGCACTATCCTCGACGACCAAAATCGTCTTAGCCATCATCCCTATCCCCCCCCTGTACTTTTATCGATCCCCAACCATTCACCTCATCCACGTATCTTCTCAATAAACCGGGGGTGGAGTGTTTGCGGGCGGCAAAGCCGCCCGCAAACACTCCACCTTCCCCTACTTATTGAGAAGATACTAACCACCTCATCCACCATCCAGGGGCAAGATGAAAGAAAACGTCGCCCCTCGACCGTACTCACTCTCAACCCAAATCCCCCCGCCGTGCAACTCGACTAACCGTTTGCTGATCGCCAATCCCAGGCCCGTTCCCGCCACTTTCAAGCGAGATGAACTTCCCGCCTGTCCAAAATCCTCGAAAATGATCTCCTGATCCTCGCGCTTGATTCCCTGGCCATTATCGGTGACGGAGAAACACATCGTGTCGGGATCGGGCAGGGTACAGGAAAGGGCAATCTGTCCCTCATCAGGGGCGAATTTGTTGGCGTTGCTCAGAAGGTTCAACAGGATTTGCTTGACTCGAAAACGGTCGGCCGTGAGCAGTGGCAAGTCGCTGTCCACGTCCAGCACCAGTGCCTGGGTCTTTTTCTCGACCAGCGGGGTGATGGTCGCCTGGACTTCCTCTAACAAGGACTTAACCTCAAAGGCTTCCACATCCAGCGCCATCCGGCCTGCTTGAAGTTTTGAGAAATCCAGGATATCGTTGATCATCGCCAGGAGGTCTTCACCGCTGGAAAGAATATATCGAACACTCGTGGCCTGCTTGGTCGATAGCTCGCCCATCATACCCTTGAGCAAGACCTCGGCAAAACCGATGATGGAATTAAGCGGTGTCCGGAACTCGTGACTGACGCTGGCAAAAAATTGATCCTTCAGGCGATCCAACTCCTGCAAGCGCGCGTTGGCCTGTTCCAGCGCCGCCGCCCGCTGCTGCAACTCGAAACGGGCCTCCTCCACCTCCGAGAAAAGGCGTCCGCGTTCGACGAGCAGGGCCAGATTGCTGGCCAATGCGCTCACCAGCCGGAGGTCGTCGTTGGTGAAGGCATTGACGTGGGGGCTCTCGACGCTCAACGCCCCGATGGTGGTCGAAGCGGCGGTCAAAGGAACGCACATCTCGGAGCGAGCGCCGGGGATAACCTGGTAATAGCGCCGATCAAAGCGCACGTCTGGGATAGAGGCAGCCTCTCCATGCCGGGTCACCCATCCACTCAGCCCCTCGCCCAACTTGAGCCGCAAATTCCCAACCAGGTTCTTTGGATAACCCACGCCGGCCTCCAGGCACAACAAGTTGCTCTCGGGAGAAAAAAGCCAGAAAGCGATTCGGGTCCCTGCGAGCTCTTCGGACAGGGCATGAGCCGCCTCCTGGAGCGTCTCTCGCAGCCCCATCTTGGTCACTGCAGCCAGGCTCACGTCGTGGAGGAACTGCATCTCGCGCGCCCGCCGGCTGGCCTCGTCGAACAAGCGGGCATTCTCCAGGGCCACGGCTGCCTGGTCCATAAACATGGTCAATTGTTGAATTTCCTCGTCACTAACCTCGTTTTTACCCCATTTATCGTAACCAACCTCGACGACGCCGATGACCCGCTCGCGCATCTTGATCGGCATGAACACGCGCAAGAACTGCTCGTGTTCGAACCTCTCCCAGACCTCGCGATTGAAACGCTCGTCCCAGCCCTCAATGACCTCGGTGCGCCCGGTCCGGTACACGTCGGTCAAAATATCGGATTGATCCAACGCATATTGGGCCATCTCGATCCACTCGGGGTAGGTGTCGAATTCTCCCTGCCAGATACCGTGTCGCACGCCGATCTTTCGGGCATCCTCATCCACCGTAGAGATCAGCACGTACTCGCAATCGAGCGTCTCATGCACCGCCTCCAGAATGGTGCACATCAATTGATCCTCGTCCCGGGAGGATGACAGCGCCCGGCTCGTCCGGTAAAGCGCCTCGATCTGTCGGGCCGATTTCTGAGTCTCGTGGAAAAGACGCGCGTGTTCTATGGCGACGGCTGCCTGATGCGTGAGCGTTTGTCCCAGGGCGATTTCACCCTGGGTAAAGCGACGGGCGCTCTGGCTATCGTGTAGCGCGGCTAATCCGACGACGCGCTCGTGGGCCACCATGGGCAAGAACAGAGCTGACTGCACCCCCAAAGACGACAACATCGCCCGATCGTGGGAATCCAGGTCGTCATCCGATATGTGCAGTTGTCGGGGGCGAGCGCGAGAGAGCGTTTCACGGACAGTCGGCAGAATCGATAGCGCGTAAGCGCGTTCCAAAACGGGCCGCTTCTCATCCTCGGTCGCCCCCGAGGCCCTGTAATCGGCTACCACTCTTACCGTTTCGAAGGACTTGTCCGGCGTATAAATCCGTGCACTGCTTCCGTTCAACAGCTCACACAGACTATGGGCCACGTAAGGCAACATCTGTTCCCGGTCCAGTGTAGAGGCCAGGGCCGCCGTCACGCTATGCAATAAAAGCGCCTCACGTAATTGGGATTGGGTCTGACCATACAAACGGGAGTTTTCGATGGCCAGGGCCGCCTGGTGAGCGAAAGCGAACGTCAGGCGAGCCATCTCCTCATCGTAAGCATTTGGGGTTCGAGAATTGATCATCATGACGCCAACGATACGGTTGCGGTAAATCAGTGGAACGCACATGCAGGCACTGAGGAGATCAAGCGTCGGGGCCAGATCCTCGGATGCTACCTCGCGTGTATCGGCGATGATGACCGGCCTCTGATCTTCCACCACGCGCTGGAACAGTGGGAACGACGCCAGCGCACCCGGTGGGTGAGACGCTTTCCCTGGCGCCATCCCCCGGGCGGCGACCAGGGAGACGGCAACACCTCGATCCTGCCACCGGCCGTCCTGAAAACGCCCATCATCCGAGAACAAACTGATAGAGGCCGCGTCATACGGCACGACACGCTGCAATTCATCCAACACCCGCTCCAACAACTGATCCAGTCGCAGGATAGCGCTGAGCGCCTCTGCTGTATCGAGCAGCGTGTGAGCGATCTCTCGCTCGCGCATAATGTCCTCGAAAAGGCGTCGGTTCTCTACCGCGACGCCAATTTGCCGGCCAATGATGGCTAAAAGATCATAATCGACCTCGGCCATAGGGCGGGCCATCGTATCGAAAAGGCAAAGCGTGCCCAAAGCCTGGTTTTTGTGGACGATGGGCGCTCCGACGTAGGACTGGAAACCGGCACTCAACAGTTTTCCCTCTTCCACTGGCGCATCTTTCCGCTGTTCTTCCGACCGGGTCGGGATGCAATCGCGATAGGCGAAGTCGCACTGGGCATCTTGTAACGGTTGGCGCTGCAAGTGTTGCACCAGGGACTTCGGCAATCCCACGTGGCTGACCAGCTTCATCTGCCCCGTCCGTTCCTCGACCAGGGCGATAGATCCGCCGGCGAACCCCGACACGTCGACCAGGCACGAAAGGGCCTGATCCAACGTCTCTCGCAAGCCTATCGGGGATGACAGTGTCTGAGAAACGGCATGGACGGCGTCTAGCTCTCGCCGGCTCCGTTCCTGAAGTTCATCCAGCGCGACCTGACCCCGGCGATCGCACGCCTGCCCAAGCACGAAAGGCAACAAATCGATAAAAAAGCCTTCCCGATCTCGAACGACGTAATCGCTTGCGCCCAGTTGCATCGCCTTGACGGCGACCTTTTCCGCACCGGCCTCGACGACGACGATACAGGGGGGCAACGACGCCCTTGACGCCAGGCGCCGGACGAGGTCCAACGCCTCAGTCTCCGGTGACGTCAGATCGAGAAGCACGGCGTCGTAGGATGGCCCAATTTCAATCACCCCGGCATCGTCACACGCCAGATCGACGATATATCCCACCTCTGCCAGCGCATCATGGACCTGATGCGTCCACGTCGCCCCTCGCGCCACGCACAGAACACGTCTTGACCGCCCCAATGCATGCTTGGCCAAAACTTCCTCCTCGTCCCCTCCCTTATGGCAGCGTCACGACTGATAGAAATAATCCTAGCTTCCGAATAGCCTCAGAAAACTGTTGATAATCCACCGGTTTGGTCACGTACACGTTGCATCCCAATTGATAACACCGTGATACTTCTCGGGCGTCGTCGGTCGTCGTCAGCACAATGACTGGCACGCAGTGCGTTCTTTCGTCCGCCTTGATGCGTTCCAGGACTTGATACCCATCCATCACCGGCATATTCAGATCCAAAAGCACCAACAAAGGGATCGCATATCCCGCCGTCTCGTATTGCCCGCTTCCAAAAAGATAATCGAGCGCCTGTTGGCCATCGCCGACCTTCACGATGTCATTGGTGATGCTCGAGCGCCGCAGATTTTTCTCGATCAACCGGGCGTGTCCTGGATCATCCTCGACCAGCAGAATGGTCACCTCCTGTGCTTCCGACATAGACCCTCCCTTTCGCAAAATACGAATTTCTTTCAATGCCTTACCCTTTCCCAAGATGTTTAGCAATCGTAAATATAAATTCCGTGCCTACCCCTGCTTCAGACTCGCAACATAATCGGCCCTCGTGACGCCGAACCAGGGTCTGAGCGTAAACCAAGCCCATGCCTTCTCCGGGGTTCTGGTGCCTGCCCACTCGCCGGAACGGCGCAAAAACCTTGTCCATATCCTGTTCCGCGATACCTCGTCCGTTGTCGCGGACGTGAAAAATATATTCCTTCGGCGCGCTCTCGGCCGAGATCTCGATCCGCCCCGGTCGAGCGGGGAGCAGGTAATTCATCGCGTTGCTCAGAAGCGTTTCGACGATCACCGTCAACGCTTTCCGGTCGGCGACCACCTGGGGCAATGGGCTGATCATGATCTCGATATCCCGCTCATTCGAAGGATAGCCCAACGACTGTAAGACCGTGTGAACGAGATCTTCCACGTCTACACGTTCTAACTTGAACTCGAATCGGCTTAGCTCAGAGAGTTTCAACAGCCCATCGCTCAGGCGCCCCATCTCCGCCACCGAAAGCTCGATAAAATTCAAAGCCTCTGTCACGTCTTCTCGAACGACCTGGATGATCTGCTGCTGTTCTCCTGTTAGGTGGGGCAACAAATTCGCGACGACGCCGTCGATCTCCCCAAAGGCATGGCGCAACTCCCCGGCAAAGCCCTGCAAGTTGACCAGGGGAGAGCGCAGGTGATGAGAGGCCAGGTAGGCGATACGTTCCAACTCCACGTTACGGGACGACAACTCGACGGTGCGCCGCCGCAGTGCATCCACCAAGCGCGCGTTATCGATAGCAATGGCAGCGGAGCGGGCCAACATCTCCATCAACACGAGATTTTCCTCGTCAAACCGATCCACCTCAATGTCCAGAACCTGTAGCACACCGATGGGCCGTTGTTTGACCTCTAGCGGCACGCACAAGATCGAACGCACGACCAGGCCTGCTTTTTCTTCTACCGCTTCGTAATGCCGCTCGTCCCTCAAAGCATCCGCTACAATCGCGCTTTTCCGATGGGTGAAAACCCACCCGGCGATACCCTCTCCCGGGGCCAGGCGCCATCCCTTCACCATCTCGGTCCTCGGACCGGTCGCCTGGCGGCAGACCAATTCATTGGTGATGGGATCAGCCAGCCAAACCGAACAGGCGACCACGTCCAACAGACCCCGAACCTCTTCCAGGACGGTGACCAACACCTCATCCAGATCCAGAGTCGCATTGATGATGTGACTGGCCCTGTTGAGCAAGGCCAACTCACGGTTGCGCTGATGCAACTTCTGCGCTGCTCGTTCATAGAGACGGGTCTCGTCTAGCACACGATCTCTCCCATCGTCGATTACAGGAAAACCCCAGGCATTCAGGGCCGAAATTGTCTCAGGTGCAACACAAAATCTTCCTCTTCCGAATTCGTTATATCGTCCACCGATCTCGATTCAGCCGGCAAACTGAACCAGAACAGGCTGCCTTCACCCACCACGCTTTCGATGCCTACCTGCCCTCCCAGCTTATCCACGATACGCCGCACGATAGATAGCCCCAACCCGTGTCCCTTGGTCCCCACCCGGTCGAGCCGGGTGAATGGCGTGAACAGGCGCGCTCGCTCCTCTCCGGTCAGGCCAGCGCCATTATCCCGCACCCAGAAACGCACCCAACCGGCGTCGTCCTTTTTTATCGCTCCCAACGTCACAATTGGTGGATTTCCACCATATTTGATCGCGTTGCTGAGGTAGTTAAGCCACACCTCTTCGACCCAGGGGCCATAGCCCCACGCTAGCGGCCACGTCTCCGGAAAGATGATCTTGGCCTGACAACCCTCGACCAGGTAATCCAGCCGTTCTAGCGCATCATGGACAATCGCAGACATATCCAACTTCGTCATTTGCACGCTCCCGGCCTTACGCACGCTGGCCAAGAGAAGCAACTCGTCGATGATACTGCTCATCTTCCGACCATGTTTGGCAATCCGCTGGAGATACCGGGCCAACGACTCGTCGTCGAAGACGCCCGGATCTTCTGCCAGCACCTGGGCATAGCCCACGACCTGGCCCAATGCCCCCTTGAGGTCGTGAGCCACCGTGTGGGCAAAGGCGTCCAATTCCTCGTTACGGGCTTCCAACTCAGCGGCATATCTAAACAATGCTTCCTCTGCCCTACGCTTGGCCTCTCGAAGGCGCTTTTGCTCTAACGCCCGCTTGATGACGGTCGGCAGTAAATCGAGGTACCCGCCCTCTATATCTTTGACGATATAATCGCTGGCTCCTCGCTTCATCGCCTCCACGGCGATCTGCTCGCTGCCGTTGCCGGTGATCATGACGATGGGCGGGGCATCCTTCTCCTGGGCGGTCAGGATTTGGATGACGTCCAATCCACTGTAGCCAGGCATCTCCTGATCCACCGCTACCAGATCAAAAGATTCAGACTGACATCGGGCAATCCCTTCCACACCATCGCTGGCCAAATCGACCACGTAGCCCTTTCGCTCCAATTTCCTCTGTACGAGGCGCGCTAATCCAGGATCATCCTCGATATACAGCACACGAATTTGCCTGGATTCTGTTCCATTCATCAATGAGCATCTCCCATCGTGACGACCCTGCCCCCGCCGAATCGCGATTCGCGCTGCGTGGGCATACTACTCACCGCCCAAATTCGGAATCGTGAAACTAAACGTCGTTCCCTCACCCAAGGTAGACTCAAACCAGATGTATCCGCCATGCCGGCGAATCAGCGTCTGAACGTAAGACAATCCCATACCCTCGCCTGGCACATCCTCTCTGCCCGCACGCCGGAAAGGCATGAAGACCTTCTCCTTATCCGATTCTGCAATACCCCGGCCGTTATCTCGAACGTGAAAAGTCGTCACGTCGCGCCCCTGTTCGGCTGTGACCTCGATCTCGCCTGGCCTCTCGGGATCAAGATACTTGACTGCATTGTTCAGGATGTTACCCATAATCTGTTCCATTGAGGTGCGATCGGCCATAATGGTGGGCAGCGATCCCACTTTCACCTGGATCTGCTGTGCTTCGATCTGATGAGCCAGTGTCTGCAGCGTAGTATGTACAGTCGCCCCCATATCAACCCTCTCCATTCGAAGTTCGCGACGCCCCAGACGCGAGAGTTTCAAAACGGCGTTGGTAAAATGGCTCATCCGGTTGATGGAAGCGTCGATGAAGCTCAAGGCCTCTGGAATATCCTCTTTGAGGGCTAAAGTGACAACTTCCTGGCGTTCCTCACTCAAATGGGGTAACGCCTCGGTCATCGCGCTATCGACGAGCGCCAGGGCGTCGTCCAATTCGGTGGAGAAACCCTTGAGATTGACCAGGGGCGCCCGTAGATCGTGGGAGACGATGTAGGCAAACTGCTTGATCTCCTCGTTGCTCCGCTCCAACTCGTCAGCGTAGCGTTTCAATTGCTGCTCCGCCCGCTTGCGCTCGGTGATATCGACGACGACGATCAAAGTGCCCTGGAAACTCCCATCACTCGACGTCAGGGGGGAAGCTGAGACGTGAGCGATCAAAACGCTCCCATCCTTGCGACGGATGGGAGATTCGTATTGATACTGGGCCCCCTCCTGTATCTGGATCACGCGCTTCCGGTAGCGTTTGATCCCCTCGGCACCGATGAGGTTGGACAAATCCATCCCCATCAACTCGTCCGGGTCATAGCCCAACATCTGCATCAAGGCCGGGTTGGCGAAAGTCAAACGCTCCTCGGAATCGACGATGCCAATGCCGGCAATCGCCGTTTCGGCGACTGCCCGATACCGTTCCTCACTCTGCCGCAGTGCCTCCTCCGCCCGTTTTCGCTTGGTGGCGTCCCGGGCGATCATCGTGAAGAAGGTCTCGTCCTTGGTGGTCCACGTCGCCAACGAAAGGTCCAGCGGGAACTGCTCTCCTCCCTTTCGCACCCCGGTCACCTCGATCGGTTTTCCCAACAGATCCGAGTGCCCGGTCTCCAGCACCTGCTCGATGCTCTGCCGGAACACCTCGTAGAATTCCTGGGTCAAAATGGAAGATAAAAGCTGTCCGCGCGTCTCGCCGACCCAGTAGCCAAAAATTTGCCGGGCAGCATCGTTCCAGAAAAAGACGTTCTCCTCGCTGTCGAAAATGACGATGGCGTCGCTGGCCGTCTCGGCGATGGAGCGAAAGCGCTTCTCGCTCTCCAGCAGCGCCTCGTCGGCTCGCTCGCGCTCCACCAACTCCCGCTGAATCGCCTCGTACAAGCGGGCATTCTCGATAGCCACGGCGACCTGATCGGCCAGGGTCTCCATCACGATCACGTCGTTCCGATCGAAGGCGTGGGGATGCAAGCTCTGCGCGTCCAACACCCCCACGATTTTATCCCCGACTTGAATAGGCACGCTCAACTCGGAACGTGTGGGGGCCACGTCCAGGTACAGATCCACATCTTGCGGTTCCACCTCCACGTCTCCCACCAACACCGTCTTCCCCTCGTACCCAACGCGACCAACGACGCCCTCTCCCACCGCCACACGGTACTCCTTGGGGAAAAGATCCTCAAAGGAACCGGCCCGGGCCTGCAAAATCAACGCATCCTGGGCTTCATTCAGGATAAACACGGCCACGTGGTGGTAACCAAAGCTATGCTGGACCAATTGAACGGTGCGATCCATCACGTTATCCAGTTCGAGCACCGCGGCGATCTGACCGCCGATATTGTTGATCAAGGCCAGTTGAGCCGCCCGCCGCCTCAATTCCTCCTCCGCTCGCTTGCGCTCGCCAATCTCGTGCTGCGCTTGCTCGTATAAACGCGCATTCTGAATCGCAATGACCGTCTGGCTGGCGATGGAGGTCAATAAATCCAAATCGTGCGCGTCATAAGCGTTGTAACGAGTGAAACTCTGGGCGCCGATGACGCCCAGGACCCGGTCGCCCAGCACCAAAGGGACGCCGATCCACGAACGGGCCGGTTCCCCAACGGATTCTATGTCCCGTTCTCTCATCCACTCGCCAATGTCTTCATTGATGAGCACACTCTCCCGGTGACGAATGACATGCCCGCTGATGCCTTCGGCGGCAGACACCACCGTGATCTCCTGGTCAATTTTCGACTCGGAGACGTCGAAGGCAAACGTGATTGTCTCCTCTTCTGCATCGTAAAGCCCAATGTAGAAATTGCTCGTGTCGATGAGGCGCGATGCGCCCCGGTAGGCCTCCGCCATCACCTCATCCACATCGAGCCGGGCGGTCAACGCCTGCCCCAGTTTGTTCAATACGGCCAGTTCCTGGGCTCGTCTCTGGGCCTGTTCGAACAAGCGCGCGTTGTCGATCGCCACACCGGCCTGGTTGGCCAACGCCTGCAAGACGTCCACGTCGTCCGGGTCGAAGGCAAATGGCCGATCGCTCTGTACGTCCAGGACCCCAATGACCCGTCCTGTCACCTTGATCGGCAGACACAACTCGCTCCGGGTATCGGGCAACGACTCGACCGGCAGATAGCGGGGATCTTCCGTCACGTCATTCGACACGATCGATTTTTCCTCACGCATCGCCTCGGCCGTCAAACTCGAATCTCGCGTCCAATCCACAGGCACCAAGCATTCACCCTCAGGCCGGGCGTCAGAATCCCCGACGCGGCTCTCGCTGCGCGGCATCAAGCAATCCCCTTCCACCAGCACAACGCCGACAAAATAGTAAGCGAAGCGGGCCTTGACGACGTCAACGATGCGGTTCAATAGATCATCCACGTCCAGGACCGACGTGATCGTGCGCCCGACCTCGTTGATGGCCTCCATCTCCTGGGCCCGGCGTCGTGTTTTCTCCAGGAGCCGGAGGTTATCCAGCGCCGTGGCGACCTGGGCCGCGACGGTCGAGAAGACAGCCAGGTCGTGCTCGTCGTAACACCCTTCCCGCTCGTAATCCTGGACTGCCATCACCCCCACGACCTTGTCGGCCGCGATCAGGGGAACGCCCATCCAGGAATGCGCTTCAGATCCAAATGCTTGAACGTCGCGCTCCTCCAGAAACGTATGGAGCGCCTCGGCAGTGCGGAAGAGCAATCGCTCTCGATGGTGAATGATATAGCCGGTCAATCCAACGCTGCCCGGATGACGGCGCTCCACTGTCGAGCACCGTTGTCCGCCTTCGACCCACAGCGGTATCGACCATTCATCCGTTTGCTCTTGGTACAGCGCCAGGTAGAAATTGACCGCCTCGAAGAGCCGCCCCACTTGCTGGCGCAACGTGTTCAGCAAATCATCTATTTCGATCGCCGAGGCCACTGCCTGACCGATCTCATTGACAATAGACAACTCGGTAACGCGCCGCTCGAGCGCCTGGAAAAGTCCTGCTTTTTCTAAAGCGACGGCGACCTGATCGGCGATGATGAAGAGCAACAACTCGTCCTCGTCATCCCAAACATCGGGATCGTAGGATTGGACGTTGATCACACCGACGACCTCACCACTGACGATCATCGGCGCTCCCAGCCAAGATAGTGTATGATGTCCCGTCCCCCATAACACAGGCACAGGCAATTCGTCATACTCCTCGTCAAAATTTCGAATGATGAGCGGCTTCTTACGCTCTAAAATCACCGCACACAGCCCTTCATTGGCTGGCATACGGGAGCGGGGTTGAACAACGCCTTGGTCCACCTCCAGCCGAAAATCCAGCGAGTCCGTCTCCTCGTCGTACAGCGCGAAGAAAAAGGCGTCGGCGTTAAAAACTGCGGCCACCTCTTGATACACCGCTTGCGCCAGATCGTCCAGGCTTAACGTCGATCCGGCGACTTTGGCGATCCGGTTGACGACTGTCAATCGCTCCGCCCGGCTGGTCGCCTCCTCGAAGAAGCGGACGTTTTCTATCGCTGTAGCCGCCTGGTTGGCAAAAGCTTCTAACATCTGAATGGTGTTCAAATCGGGAAGTTGCCCATCCACGGGATCGTCGACCGAAACGATCCCGACCGGCTCACCGGCCGTCCCCCACATCGGCACCAACAACGCATCGTCAGGACGCCAATAGTCAGCCCCCCGATCCATCCCATCAACCCGGATTGTTATGCCGTCGAAATCCCGGTCCCAATCGTATTCTCCATGCCGGATGAAATAGGAACGGCTGATCCTGAAGCGATCCTGCATCAGCGCCTGAATATCGTCCCACTCGTAGACCGCTTGCAACAACTTTTCTCGTTCAGCCCCATCGAAGCCAATCACGGCCTGGACTGTCAACACGTCCTTCTCCGGCTGGTAAACGTTGAGCGCCACCCGGTTGAAGCCCAGTTTGACCGCTCCCCGGGCAACCCGCTCCAGAACCTGTTCCAGGTCCAATCCCTGGTGCAATAACTCGCTGAGAGCCAGCGTTTGAGCCAGACGTTCCGATTGCCGCTGAACAGCTTCGTACAAGCGGGCGTTCTGAATCGCCACGGCGATTTGGGTGCTCAACGTCTCCATCAAAGAGACGTCGGTCGCGTCGAAGGCGTCATAACGATCGCTCTGCAAATCCAACACGCCAATGACGTCTTCGCCGCTCTTGATCGGAACCGCCAACTCAGACTTGCTTCTCTCGGTCGCAACGCGAATGAAATGGGGATTCTGCGCCACGTCTCCACTGATCTGTACCTCGCCGGTCTGGGCCGCACGTCCGATCATCCCCTCCCCCACTGCCAGCGTCATGTCCCAGGGAAGAACGTCCCGATATCCGCCTGCCATCGCCTGCAAAACCAGGCGATCGGTGCGCTCATCCAGCAACATCAGCAACACGTTGTAGTAATCGAAAGTTTCCTGCACGACCGTCACGATATCCGGCAGCAAGGTATCCAATTCCAATTCGCCGCTGATACGCTGCCCAATTCGAAAAACCAACGCCGCCTGGGTGACACGCCGTTGAACCTCCTCCTCGGCCAGCTTGCGCTTGGTGATGTCGCGCAGGACACCCTCGGTGCTCACCAGACGCCCATCCTCGTAGACGGGCATCGAGCGATCTTCCAGGTAGATCAACGACCCATCCTGGCACCGCCACCAGGCTTCCCAGGCCGGCGCATCCACGATCTCCCCCGCTTGCATCGCCTGGAAGAGACGTTCTTGCTCGACAAACTTCTCCTCGCCAATGACCTGGCCAAGAAACGCCCGCCGCCCGCCCATTCGCTCGATATCCGCCTGGGTATACCCAAGCAAACGCTCGAAAGAGGGGCTGAGATAGGCGAACTCACCCGTCTCCCCATCGACGCTGTACAGCACATCGTTGATCGACGCGGCTATGCGCCGGAAGTTCTCCTCCGACTGCCGCAGCGTCTCCTCGACCGCCCTACGCTGCTGAAAGAGCAACGCTCCCTTCAACGCGCTGCTAATCTGCAGGCAAAGCGTCTCGTACACAGCCCCCTCATCAACCCCTTCGTCAAAGAGGATGAAACCCATCTGCTCCTCGCTGAAGTAGAGGGATTCAACGATCAAGCTGTAGCGACTGTTTTGGGGCAACAGATCCGGGGGAACCAACTGACAAGAAGGAAAACGACGGCCATTTTCGGCCATCTCGATATCGAAGCCCTTAGCAGAAACCTGGTCATAAGCCATCAACAGGCGGGACCACGCCTCCGGTTTTGCCGGGTCTTCATACAGAGCCAGGTAAGCGCGCTCGATGCCCAAATCAGGCAGGTGATTCACCAGGGCTTCGACCAACTCCGGCATCCCGAAGGAGGTGATGAGGGCATGGCTGACGCCGGCCAGCGCACTATCTCGCTCCAGCTTATCGACACGCCATTGGGCCATGGCCCGCTGTACGGCCTCGTTGACGACGACCTGCGCCTGACCAAAGACATTTCCAATCCAAGATGTAGACGCGCCATCCTTGGTGCAAAGCGTCACGTACCGCAGCAAAATCGCCAAGGCCTGGCGCCACGACGATACATCCTCACGCGCCACCATCACCTGGTACAGGACCTCATCCAACGCGCGCAGAAAAGCACCGGCCTCGTCTCCCCGGATCTCGACCGACAGGGCATCCAACAACATAGTCGTCCATTCATCGACCTTATCGGCCGGTCCCATCACGGCTTGGCGCATCTCCACCAGGATATTAGCCCGCTGGACGAGCAGTCTCTGCTCGATCGAGTCAACGACCGATCCCGTCCGCTCCGTCATCACCAACACCGAAGCCGGATCTAGACATCCACACGAGCGCCGGATGATCAGCTCGGCCGGTTGGACGACCCGTTCGGGAACGTCCTCTCCTGCCATCAATTGCAACAACATCTCAGCCGAGCGCCGCCCCTGTTGGTAGGACGATTGCCGCACCGTCGTCAAGGGAGGGGTCACGTAATGACATTCCTCGACGTCATCGAATCCAGTCACCGCCAGATCGCCCGGCACCCGTTTCCCCCAGCGCTGCAAGGCCTCAATGGCACCAATCGCCACCTCATCGGCCACGGCGACCAATCCATCGAAACTCACGGCCCGTTCTTCGAGCAAGAGGTCGACCGCCTCTGCGCCTGCCGCCTTGAAAAACCCGCCCGGCGCGACCAGGCTGGGGTCCACTGGAAGATCGTGCTCAGTCAGCGTGTCGACGTACGCCCGGTACCGTTCCTGGGCCTCGGGATGTCCCGCCGGCCCCTGGACGAATGCAATGTGGCGGCAACCGTGCTTCTCGATCAGGTGAGAGACGACGTCCTTCACCCCCTGGTAATTGTCGACCAACAGGCTGGGGACTCCCGCCACTGCAACCGACACACTGACCATGGGCAAAGGGCGAAATTGCTCGAAGAAGGCGTCCAAGATTTCATTATCAACGTATTCAGCCAGGGAACCACTCCAGACCAGCAAGCCATCCAGCCTATCTTCGCTCAACAGGTCATACAGGACGTTTGCCTGGGCGTCAAATTCCACGGGAGAGGAGATAGGTCGTCCAATGAAGGAAAGCAAATTGACGTCTCGCTCCCGCGTCAGGTCGTTCACACCAGCCCAAAGGTCATAATTGTATTGGACTTCGATCCCTGCGATCAACAGCCCAATCGTTGGGCGCCCATTTCGAGGCTTGTGGAGGTTTTCAGTATCCATCTGCTCATCCCTGCTTCAATCACGCTACTGGTTCCAACGCCGAATCCATCATTCCGTCTCAGCGACCGGCAGAGTTTACAACGCCGTCATCGAATAGATTATTTCATTACCCGACATCTTTGGATCACGAATGGCACGAATAAACAAATGACGTATCTACGTATCTTCTCAATAAGTTGGGGAGCTGTGGCCGGTCTCCCGACCGAGCCACAGCGGGCACGGTCAGGAGACCGGCCCGAGCGAGTTTGCCCCGGTTTATTGAGATGAAAAGATTTATGAAAATTGACACAATGCGCCTGGCCCCATGTTAGAACAGGTCCGTATCAGCAAACGTTTCACTTGTGTTACACGAACGTTTCAGTCCAGGTTCAACTACTCCTGGATGACCACCAGCGTGCCCAATTCCGTCCACCGGTAGAGCGCGGCCGCCTCATCCAGCCCCAGGACGATGCAGCCGTAGGATACCGGCCGCCCAAGCAACCCTTCCCACAAGCGCACCCCGCTGGAAAGCGTGGGCAAGGCGTGAATGCCGTTGGTGAAATTCGGCCCGGTCCGGTAGATGCCCATGAAGTGGGGCATCCACAGGTCCCAACTCGAGGCATACGCCTCTTCCTCCTTGCTCAACACCTGGAAGACCCCGGCAATGCTAGGCGAGGACGCGACGCCGGTCGAGGCGACGAAATCGTACACCAGATTGTCCCCCTCGTAAGCCCGCAAACGTTGCTCTGATAGATCCACCACGATGCGCCGCCCCTCGACCAACGGCAGGGGGAAAAGCACGTCGACCGAGGGAATGACAATCTGTTGCGCCGGCTGCAGCGCGCCCGGATCAAGACCGGGGTTGACCTGTGTCAAACGCCAGACCGGGAATCCGTGATCGTGGGCAATGGAGACCAGGGTATCGCCCGGCTGCACGGTGTAGGTGCGCGGCAGATGGGCCACTGCGACCCGCGCCCGGTGTGCGCCGGCCTCCACGGCCGCCCGCACCGCCGGTATGGAGCCATCGACGTCGAGCAGGACCCCATCAGCGACCGTCCCATCCAACGCCGCCAGATTCTGCCCCACGACGCCCGCCCGCACCGTCACCG
>DSAR01000199.1 GCA_011046405.1 Chloroflexota bacterium
ATTCTAGGTTTGATCAATATACCAGAGGCAGCACAGCAGCTTGCCGGAGCCATTGATTCCAGTCTGCAGACTATAGGCCTGGGCTGGCAATCTGGCAATGCGTTGGCAATGTGTGCAGGCTTCGTACGACTCATCTCACCGCTGACAATCATACTTGGCCTATTCCTCTTGTTGCTAAAAATGTTGCGAAACTCGCTAGGAAAGGTGATCACGATCGAGCGAGAGGTATAGAAGACTTCAATGGAACTGGGGGCCTGCTTTCTATCCCTTGAACGGCAGAGTGGCCTTTCGCACAGAATGCGAACGGTCATTTGAGTACTATGCATAAAGACCAACAAATCAAAGCAAGAATATGAAGCTAAAAGGAGAAAACCATGTCATTTGAAGAAACCCCATACGAACAAATGGAAATCGCGGAACTCGACATCGAAGAGCTCGAATCCCGACTCGAGATGGCATCCCTCTCAGGAGGATCAGATGTCACAGTCGAAGTCGGCGTTAAGTGGACGTTCTAGCATTTAGGCCCTTTCCAGCAAACACCATTCTCTAACACGTCAGTACGGGGAGTTGTCGTTTCTAAAAACATATGGCAATCTGACTTGCCAAGAGCGATGAACCCCAAATGTTGAGTATAGGCCACTCTGCCGTGTCTATACATACAGCGACACTTCCCATCCCAGGAGGGTCGGGGCGACCTGACTATTGGTCGCTCATTGCCCAATAACCAGCGCATCATCCATCAGGTCTCACAAATGACGTCCAAAAAAGTTCAGACAAGTTGGTATGACGAGAACCTTCTCGTGCAAGACGCACGAGAACCTTTCGTCGAACGCATCAAGAATACACTGCAAGTGAGCGACATGCCTGCAATCGGCGGCCTCCCCTCAGAAGCTGGCAGGAAAAAGGAACATAGTTATTATACATATCCTCTACTGTTCTACACCGCTTTTCCCGATGTATCTCTAGCCCAACTGCGGTCACTGTCGCTGTGCGGGTCTTTTATCTTTGACCACATATTGTGTCTCGATAGTACGCTCGACCACCCGACCGCCTGCGATGCCGGAACTATTTTCCTGGCCAGCAAGCTTCAACACGAGGCGCTATCCCTACTGCATGGCCTCTTCCCATCCGAAAGCACCTTCTGGAATTATTTCAACGCCTACTACGAGCAATTCTTTCAGACCCTCCTACACGAGCGCGCGCGACACCACTGTCTTGTCACTCCCTACTCTGAAGACGAGTTGCGATTCGTTTATGCGGGCAAATCGGCCGTGGCCAAAGGATGTGTCGCCGCACTCGCGATACTCGGCGATCGACAAGACTTGATCGCCCCACTCACGGCCTCGCATGATGCATTCTCTGTGGGCCTTCAGCTCTTTGACGACCTGCTCGATTGGCAGTTGGATTATCACCGCAGTCATTACTCATATACACTGACCCAGGCATTCTGCGAAGCGGGTTGGAGGCATCACATCGAATCAGATCAACGTCCCAAGCCCGAGGAGGTAAGAGGCCTGCTCCAGCGCTCAGGCGTTATCGAGAAAATCCTCACATTGTCGTTAGCTTATCTCGATGAGGCTGAAGCGATCGTAGAGGATGACACCATGATCGAGGAAATGGACGAAGGAAGCTGGATGGCCGCCATCCGACAGTTACGTCAAAGAATCCGGCGCTTTCATTTCGACGCTGAGCCGATAGATGAGTCCCCTTCTACCCACTCGTCGATCGAACTGAGTTTCGACTCCAGTTTGGATGTAGTGGCCACACCTATCGCGCCCGGGTGGATCGTATGGCTCGACCACTCTCGCGTACCGCGAGTCAACGATGCCCATATCCTGGCAGCACAGCACCGTTTTCTGTGCCAATCATCCCATAAAGTCTATAAACTGGGAGAAACGCTGTGTCAGGTGGGATTGGCAATCGCTTCCTCGAACACGTTGTATCCCGAACAAAGTCCAGCCGAGCACGTAGGCATGTCGGAAGGTGAGATGGAATGGTGTCGTCGCAACGACCGCTGGCTGGATGCGATACTGGCATTGAGCCTTGATGAACCTGCTCAGCTCTGGACCCCGAACGACAATTCCCAATCCGTGACACCTTTCCCCGGATGGATGCCGCCAGCAGTAGGACGTTACATCGGTTATCGCCTCGTCCAAAATTACACCAATTGGGCTATCGGTTCAAACAAACCAACACCGACAGAGATCATGAGATACTATCGGCTTAGACTGATTGCCTAGTGCCTCGCTAGGTTTTCTACGACCTGGAGACTGTGATGGCCCTACTTCAAGTAGAAATGCGCCGCCTAAACGCAAAGTTCGAGACGCTCTGGACAGCATGGCAAGAGCAACAGGGCTTTGCATTCCCGTCGACGACCAAAGACATCAAGCCAATTTTCGACCACTTTCCCATGCAGCTCTACGAGTTTTTCCCCCATATCCCGCTGCGTGCAGCACGGGTTGTAGCGCTGGCATCCCGAGCCGCTAGTACGTACATGCTTCTCCTGCAAGAAGAGCAAGTTGGCACGCTACCATGCAGCCAAGTTCAGGCTGCTTATAACTGGCTGCAATCTTTTGCCCAGGAACAATTAGCCCAGGTCATTCCAAATCATTCACCCTTCTGGCAACAGTTTTCAGATGGCTATCATCAGTGTCGCCAGGCGTTTGAACAGCAGCGCCAATCCTTGACCCTGCCACCCAAACCATATCCACCAGAACGCTTCGTCGAGATCGTAAGGGGCAAGACAGCCCTGGCTCACGTTACGACAGCCTCCCTGGCCTGTATGTCCAATCAAGAGGAATTGTCAGTGACCCTGATAGAGGCGCAACGACATCTATACGCGGGTTTGCAACTCTGCCAGGATGTATCGAGCTGGAAGCAGGACTTTGTATCCGGGGCGTTGTCCTATCCACTGATCGTCTTGTTGACAGAGAAACTCTCTATTGCCGTCGCGGATAGCCAGGCAGGAAGACAGACCCAAGCGCTAGAGATCGGCCGCCGCTTCTATTATACCGGCTTGGCCAAGCAGACATTGGAGACTTCATCAGCGCACTTTCGCCAAGCGATCACGGCCATATCCAACCTATCACGGACATCTTGGCGTATTATGCTGGCTGGTCTACTGGAACAGAACGAGCAGCTAATACACGATATCGATAAAATCGTTCACGGGAATTTGCAGCGCGTGCGTGAGCAACCAGGATTCGCCCTAGCGCTCCCCCCAGCACAAGATCGATGGCAACAGCTAGCCTGGCATGGGCTACACTTCATCATTCACCAATGGCGACTTGGATTCGGTGAGGCTCGACACATCTTGATGTTTCCACACTCCGAAGGGTTCAGCGCAGACCACGAATATCAATATGGCGACATTTTCCAACGGGCGCTAATCACTGATATCCTGTGCGACGCTGATGTTCTACTTCGTCATCAACTGAAGCCAATCATTGACTATGAAATCAAGTATCTGGTCAACGCTCGGATTTCTGATACAGAGGGATGGAGCTATTTTCCCCATCTACCCGAACTACCGCCAGATGTCGACGACTTGGCCCAAATCATGCAAGTGCTGTTGCGCTCAGGATATAGGTCTACAGTAGTCAATTATTGCGAGCCTCCTTTATCGACGCTGTTGAACGATAATACGCATCCCGACGGTTCGTTCGAGACCTGGATACTGCCCGCTGAAACGAATCGCACACAAAAGCAAAGATTGCAAGCCAATTTTGTACACCACGCTTGGGGAACCGGTTCAGACAACGGGGTGATCGCAAACCTACTCTACGCTCTAGCGTGCTACGATCAACATCGCTTCGAGAAAACGATCAGACACGGGATCAATTTCCTCGAGTCTCAGCAACAGCCTGACGGAAGCTGGATGGGGTCTTGGTATCATGGCCCTTACTATGGCACCTACGTGTGCTTGAGGTTACTGACGGCAGTCAGTCCCGACTCGCCCGCCATCCAACCTGCGTTGGGTTTTCTAAGAGAGGCACAACTTGCCGATGGCGGATGGGGAGAGGAAACGAGCGATCCATTGAACACAGCGTTGGCACTCCTCGGGTTGGCATCAACCCAAAATCATGTCGTGAAGCATAGCGATTTTGATCAGGCCGAACGAGCGCTAACGTACCTCGAGAAAAGTCGAGGTGACAAAGTCTGGCCAAGCTGTCCTTTTATCCGCATGGAACTAGGACGCGCCCAAGGCCAGGTGCATCGCGTCCTGTCCTATGGCAGTCAGACTATGACGACATCCTTTACCCTGAAGGCAGCTCTTGCCTGGCACAAGTTGACCACCAGGTTTGCCGATGATGACCGCCGCTAAAGCGGGCGTTTCAGATTCGGGATCTCCTCCCCTAACCTGGACAGGCCAGAGCCAAAAAGGGACATCGACGGCAAATTCTTGCTCGCCGTGCAAGATATCGTTGGTTAGGCCCTACTTATTGAGCAGATACAAACGAATGACATGCCATCATATGAAGCAAAATTCGTGACATTCGTCCATTCGCGCCATTCGTGATCCAAAAGCGACGGGCCAAACCTGAAACAGGTTTGGCCCGTTAGTGATTTAAATGATGAGGGATGGACTATGCCAGATTGGCAGCCTGGCGCAGAGCGTCCGCCTTATCAGTACGCTCCCACGGGGCGTCGATGTCGTCTCGACCAAAGTGCCCGTAGGCGGCTGTCTCGAGATAGATCGGGCGTCGTAGGTCCAGATCGCGGATGATGGCAGCCGGCCGGAGGTCGAAGTGTTCGTCGATCAGTTCGACGATCCGCTCGTCCGATACCTTCCCGGTGCCAAACGTCTCGACAGCCATAGACAAGGGTCGGGCGACGCCGATGGCGTAGGAGACCTGGAGTTCCAGGCGATCGGCGATGCCGGCCGCGACCAGGTTCTTGGCGATGTAGCGGGCCATATAGGTCGCCGAGCGATCGACCTTTGTCGGATCCTTGCCCGAGAAGCACCCACCGCCGTGACGGGCTACGCCGCCATAGGTGTCGACGATGATCTTACGCCCGGTGACGCCAGCGTCGCCCAGCGGACCACCGGTCACGAAACGACCGGTCGGGTTGACGAAGATCCGGGTCTCATCGTCGATCATCTCTTCCGCAATCGTTGCTTTGATGACGTGCTTGATAATTTCCTCACGGATTTGTTCCTGGCTCACGTCGGGCGCGTGCTGGGCACTGACGACGACGGTATCGACCCGCTTCGGCTTGCCATAGGCGTACTCGACCGTCACCTGGCTCTTCCCATCGGGCCGCAGGTAATCCAGGACGCCCTCCTTGCGCACCTGGGCCAGACGCTTGCATAGCTTGTGAGCCAGCACAATGCTCATCGGCATCAGTTCCGGCGTCTCGTTACAAGCGAAGCCGACCATCATACCCTGGTCGCCGGCGCCGATAGCCTCAATATCTTCGTCGCTCATCTCGCCAGTCTTGGCCTCCAGGGCCTTATCGACGCCCAGGGCGATGTCGGCCGACTGCTCCTTGATACTGACGATCACGCCACACGTTTCGGCATCGAAACCATACTTGGCGCGGTTGTAGCCGATTTGCTCGACGACATCCCGAGTCAGTTGGCCGATGTCCACGTAGGTACTGGTCGTGATCTCGCCCATCACGACGACCAGTCCGGTGGTCACACCGACCTCGCATGCAACGCGGGCGTCGGGATCATCGGCGATGATGGCATCGAGAACGGCGTCGGAGACTTGATCACAGATTTTATCAGGATGCCCTTCGGTCACTGACTCCGACGTAAAGAAATACTGGGGGGACGTCATAAACGTGGTGTTGCTGTCACTCATACCTTTTGCTCCTTTGCTTATGAATTAGCTGTGGATTCCTCCAACGAGCCATGCCGATCATCTGACAAACAAAAACCGTATCATCTCAATAAACCGGGGCAAACTCGCTCGGGCCGGTCTCCTGACCGTGCCCGCTGTGGCTCGGTCGGGAGACCGGCCACAGCTCCCCAACTTATTGAGAATATACCAAAAACCCTTCTTGCAAGATAAGAAGGGGCACAATTAGGTGACCAAATCTCATCTTCCAGACACTATCGTTCTGCCGGAATTGGCACCTGACCAACCCATCGGGCTGGCTGGTTGCCGAGGTTTCATCGGGCCGGTCCCTCCACCTCTCTGGATAAGCATGTCGCCGGAATATTCAATTTCACCAGATCATACCACGAAGACGAACGACTGTCAACTTGCCGTCTGATTTGTTCAGTGTTATAATATCACGTGAATTGGGCGCGTAGCTCAGCTGGTTAGAGCGCTACACTCACATTGTAGAGGTCAGGGGTTCGAGTCCCTTCGCGCCCATATCGTCGATTCAGGCCGCGAATGTGGAGTTTCTCCACTCCCGCGGCTTTCCTTTCTATTGAGAGAATCACCTGACGCAACCAGAACCAAAGAGGCCATTGGCGGCAAGTCCTGCTCGCTGTACAAGATTCTGATTGGTTAGGGCCTTTTTCCCTATGCCTATACACAAGATCTCCAAGGGGCGTTTTCAAGTCGACTGGGTAATAAGCAACCTGCGCTGGCTGCTTTTGGTCAGCGTAGCGCTGGTCAGTTTCGTCAACGCCCTCATTGTGTATGGCGAATCTCTCTCCGTCTTAGATCTTTTACCTCAGATAATTCTTCTAATTTTCGCGGCCCTGTACAATCTAGGCGTCATGTTGACCTTGACCAACGTCACGTTGCGGCGCTTTGTCCCCATATTGACGCTATTGATCGATACATTCCTCACGATCTGTTTTGTCCTTCTATCCGGCGGCCTGTCGAGCCCACTGTTATTCTTCGGGCTCTTTCCCATTTTGACTGCGGCGCTGCGGTTCCCCTGGTGGGCAGGTCTGCTCGTCTCTTTATTCATCACCGTTGGTTGCGGTGGAATAGGATACGTTTTAGAATCACCGGGAAAATCGTGGATCAGTCTGATTCCCTTTGCCATCAGTTCGCTCGTCCTCGTCATGTCCGCGTTGATCAGTGGCCTGGTGGGCAACAATATCAAGGAGATTATCGCCCAAGCGCGTCGACAGGAGGAAGAAGCTGAGTTTCGCAAGTTGCGCGCTGCCCAGGAGCATTCACGCGTAATTTTCGAACTGGCGAGCACCCTCAGCGCGACGTTGAATTACAATCGCGTGCTAGAAGCTGTGCTGGAAGTAGGAGAGGCAGGGATGCGGGAATTGGGACAGCCCAACCAAGTGCACGCCAGCCTGGTGATGCTCTTTGGACAGAAAGACCTGGAAATCGTCGCATCTCGCCATTTACCACATCGCGACCGGAACACGACCTTCGAGGGCAAATGCGGCGCTTTGGCCAAGGCGATGACGACGGCCGAGGTGGTATTGATCGATAAACCCGCGCAAGATCCTGAACTGGGCCAATTGATCGTGATGCACAGTTGCAAACAAGCCATTATCGTGCCACTGCGGGCCGGATTTGAGAATTTTGGGGCTGTGGTTTTCGGAAGCTCAAAGTCCAATACCTATACCGATGATTTGCAGGAGATGCTCATCGCCATTTGTAATCAAGCCATCGTCGCCCTCCAGAACGCTCAATTGTACCAGAGCCTGATGGAAGAGAAAGAACGAATCGTGGATGTGGAGGAGGATGCGCGCAAGAAATTGGCCCGGGATCTCCACGACGGCCCAACACAGAGCATTGCCGCTATCGCTATGCGCCTGAACTATATCCGGATGTTGTTGGATCGGGATGGAAACGTCGGCGAAGCGTTGGATGAGGTTTCTAAGATCGAGGATCTGGCACGCCGGACGACCAAGGAAATCCGTCACATGCTTTTCACGCTTCGGCCGCTGATTCTCGAAACTCAAGGGTTGAGAGCAGCACTAGAGCAATACATTAGCAAGTTGGCCGAGACGTCTCCTCACCCACCCATTCATTTGCAAGCCGCACCACAAGTGGATAAGGTCCTGGAGCAGAATGCTCAAGGGGTAATTTTCTACATCATCGAGGAAGCCATTGGCAATGCCCGCAAGCACGCCAAGGCGGACAACATCTGGGTGCGTCTCGGCGTTCGAGACAACGTCTTCGTCGCAGAGGTCGAAGACGATGGCGCGGGTTTTGACGTCGACGCGGTACAAACCCGTTACGACGAGCGAAGCAGCCTGGGGATGATCAACATGCACGAACGGGCTGAGCTGGTCAACGGCTCGTTGAAAATCTCCTCCGCTATCGGTGAAGGTACGCGAATCACGCTGACGGCGCCATTACCGGGCCGGTAAATGCTAGACGTCGTGTTGGATCTCTTTGGACAAGAAGCCTGGCTGTACCTGGCTGGGTCTTTGCTCCTGGCCGTTATTGGGTCGAATGTAGCCTGGCTTTTCCGAAAGCCCCGTTTGGGGGCGCTGGGCGAGATGGTCGCCCGCTTTGCCGTTACCCCTTTTGCCGCCTATCTGTTTCAACTCCTTCGTTTGTTTTATTACCTCGGTGTGCCTTTCGCCGCGCTTTTCTGGGGCCAGGATGCCGTCGTTGCTCGCATACTGGGCCTACAACCGTTGATCATTCCGCTGAGCGGTGAGCGTCATCTGTGGAACAGCGTTTCGGCTAACTGGCTCGGTTGGGTGCGCGACGCTGGATGGCTGGCGGCGATGGGCGTGGTGGGACTGGCAGGACTGGCGCTAGTGGGGTACTCTTATCGCCGGGCGTTGGCAGCGACCGGTCTCAAAGAAGAGGCTATTAACGTCATCGGGCTGGATCGTTCGGCCAGTGAATTATTGTTCGAGGCGGCCTACCACGAGGTTCACTGGGCGTTCTATCGCAATGCGCCGGTGCTTTGGCTCCAGCGTTACGTGAGCGAGGGAATGTATTGGGGCGTGTGGCTGGGATTGGTGCTCGTGGCATTTGAGGCAGCGCTCAATCCTTTCTGGCGACAGGGGATAGCGGATCGCTCCAAAGCCCCAATGCTTCTGATGCGTGGTGGGTGGGCGCTCGTCAGCGCCGTCTTTTTCCTGGTCACGCAGAATCTGTGCTTGGCGATCGTTCTCCATTGGGGCGTATCGTGGGGCTGGACAGCCTTGATGCGACAATGCTTCTCGAGCCGGACCCCGGAACCTGACCGGTCAACGATTTGAACGGTGCGCTTTTGAAACCTCCGACGTCTGGTTTACCTTTAACTGAATGACGTATCATCTCAATAAGTAGGGGAAGATGGGGTGTTTGCGGGCGGCAAAGCCGCCCGCAAACACCCCATCCCCCGGTTTATTGAGATGATACCTGAATGACACTGAATGCTGTATAACGTGCTGTATAACCTGGATACAGACACACGTTCCAGGAAACCCAAAGCGCGCCTATATACCGGGGCGCGCTTTGGGCTTTCTGGACGTCAATCTGGGCTGTGGGAGCCTACGTGAGCAGCATAGACAACGTGATCAACGCAGTCAGCATGATCAGCGCAATCAGGCCGATGCGTTTGAGATCGGCGATGACGTACTGATACTCTTCGGCCAGATTGATCGTGTCCTGGGATTTCGTGCTGGTGATCGGTTGAGCAGCTTCAGGACGGACCATCTGCGCTTCGGTAAGACGAACGGGCTTGTTGATGCGACGTGATTTCTTCGCCATAATTTTCTCCCTCTCTTCTCTCTATCTCTACTCTCTACTCTCTTCAGTTCGGTTTGAGTTCTGCAATCACGACAATGCGATGTGTGTTGATGCCATACGGATAACACGAAATCAAGGTCAGCACGGGTTGAGACGTGGGATCCATCACGCTGACCTCGGTGGGTTTGACAATGCGTTTCTGCGTCACGACGTAGCGATAGACCTGGCGCTGGGTATGGACGAATATCTCATCCCCCAGATCAAGCTCGGGCAAATCGCGGAATATCTCGCCGAAGATATCGTTGTGGGCGGAGATGACACAATTCCCCCTTTCTCCGGGATTGACGCTGCCGACGTAGTGCCCGGCCCCCTCCTTGAGCGTCTCCCAGTCGTCGCCTTCCAGCACCGGCGCGTCCACGCCGATGGTGGGTATCTGGATGCGGATCGCCTGTTCTGGTCCTGGCGTGGGCATGGGCAAGGGCGTGATGGCATCCACCAAGTCCCGCAAGTGGGCGGGGATCTCTTCCGGTGCGGGGCCGCCGGGCGAATCGGGCGGGGTGTGACCGCCAGGCAAGAGCGCCACGCGAATAACCGGCGTAGCGGTGGGGGCTGGAGACGTGGGTATCTGCGCCCGTTGGGCGGCGCTCGATTCGGTGTTGATCTGGCGGACCGTGGTCAGGGCATCGAAAAGAACGAAGAGCAAGCCCAAGATCAGGACGATCTCGACGACGAGGAGGCTTTTATCCCGCACCCAGTCCCACCGAATGGGACGGATTTCCCGCTGCTCCCGAGAATCGGCGTCATCTATGGAGTACGAGCGGTAGTGGGCGGTCGCCCCGAGCGCTTGATATTGTCGGTGATCGGATGATAGAGGGGGCGGCGATGGCATAACCGGCTTGGAAGCCAGGGGATCGAGATTGGACTCGATGTCTTTACCCAATTGCCGCACCCGCTCCAGGCGCGCCTCGCGTTTGCGGACGCGCAAGATTTCTTCCAGTTCCTCGATGGATAGGTCGTCGACCGAGCGGCGGTCTTTCATAAGCGCCTCACGACCTGACCAGCGTTCACTGTGGCCACGGCAAACACCTCCCGTTCAAAGAACCAACGGAAGGGCGGCCAGTTGAAAAGAACGTGGCGGGTGATTCGAAACAAGCCGTTTTCCTCCCGTCGTTGAGGCGGCGTGTCCAGCCACACGCGAGCGTGGAAACCTGCCTGTCGAAGCACCTGCCGCAGGCTCATCACGCTCTGTTCGTTGACGTGGACGCTCAGGTTAGCCGGGATAATGGCCCGGGGATCCTGGGGATATTGCTCTCCCTGCCCAATCAGCGTGCGCACCAGCCGGACGAGCGGGTAGGCGTACCGGTCGTACCAGACGTTGGGAGCGGTGTGGACGATGAGTTGGCCATCGGGGCACAACACCCGCCGGGCTTCGGCTAACGCCTGCTTCAGTTCCCAGGGATGCAGGTGTTCGACGATGTCAAACATCAGGATGCGATCGAAAAAATGGCTCGGGAACGGGAGCCGTTTGGCGTTGGCCTGGTAAACGTCCCCAAAATCGCGGGCCATTTGCAGCGCCGCCGGGGCGTAGTCGATTCCATAGGCCTGGGCCTTGATGTTCTTGCAATGGTGCAGGATCTCACCCCGTCCACAGCCCACGTCGAGCACGCGCATACCAGACGTGACATGGGCAATCTCGAAGGCCTGGTCCAACCGGCGCGAGAGGAGCACGCCCTCACTGCTGATAAATTCCGTATATCCTTCGCATGCATTCAAGAAGTAGGTCTCGTCGTAACGCTCCGGGCGAACCGGTTCAAATTGATTGGTGTGTTGCGTGCTTGACGCTTGCGTCATTCCCTTATCCTTCACTTTACCCCGGCATGACCGGTCACTTCATCCAGAGGCATTATAATCTAGCAGTCAAGCGTCGTCAAGCTCTCTGTTGAAAAGCAAAAAGCCGCCGGGGCATACACCCCGGCGGCCTCTTTCGTTATCCGTTCAGGAACGTGAGCCTGTCAGGAACTAGCCGCCAGCGTTCCGCATGACGAGCGGTAGGTAGATCATGTATTCTTCCACTGCATGCTCGAAGACGAGAACGACGTCGTCAAGCTGGGTATCAGCGTGCTCTACCCATAGACTCTCGGTGATGACGTCCGTCTCCCAATCCCCTTCAAGGATGCTGAAGGTCTTGGTGAGCACGTATGTCCACTCGCTTGGCATATTGTAGACCCTTAGCGTCAAGCTGCCGTCGTCGGTGAAGACGCCGCTCGGGGGCATCAAGGTACCATCTAGAGGAAGCAGGAGTGTACCACCTGGCAGTGCAGCTAACTCGTAATCTACCAGTTCAAACGACTCGCTCCACTCTTCCGTCAGCGTGAAGGTGATGTTGTCAGAGTAATCGATCTTGACCGTGTCTACAATCGTGACGGTATCTTCCGGGACAACGGTATAGGGGCTTTGAGCGGGTCCATACACTTCATCGTTGATCAAGACAGCCTTAGCCCAGTTTGGTACTGGCCCTTGCACGGTGGAGACAGCATCCGTGCTCGCTTCCTTGCTGCCAGGATTATCGGTCGTATGTACGACTGTGTTGGTAATGGTATCACCGATCTCCAGGTCAGCATCGACGTGCGCCTTATAGGTAATCACGACGGGGTTGAAAGAATAGTCGAAGCAAACCATCAGACCATCCGTGATCACCCCAGAGGGGTCACCGTATACCAGTTCGTTCCCCAGCGTGCCGTCTTTATTCTCCAACCCGACGGTGGCCGAGTCTGGATAGCCGGTGAAGTTATCGTAAGCGAAGACGAACTCGTAGTACCCGGGCCGATTGTCGATCGTGCTGTAGATAACCGCCTGGAAGTCGTAACGATTGTCGCCGCCGCCAGCCGGCTCCACCCCGTCGTACTCGATGATCGATATATCGGCGCCAGCGGTAGCCAACGTGACGCCACGTAGATCTTGTGCATTATAAACGATCCGCATATCGTTCCACAGGATCGCCAGCAGGTCGTTCGGATCGGCCGGATCGGGCAGGCTGGTGTTGACCTCTGGATCGTCTCCTAAATCGCCTTCGAAGAAGACGAGGCCATCGTCGGTAAAGTTAAGCCCTTGCCTTGTACCACCGAAGAACTGGATCGGGTTCTGACCAGCGAAAGCTGACCACACACCTTCACCAGAAATCCCCTCATCAGGCATAAGGCCATATCCTGCGAGATCGACGTACCCACCGAAACCGGTGTCACACCATGAATCTTCGATACTGGTGCTCATCTCGTAGAAACCTTTGCCAACCATCGTGCCGGACCATGTGAGCTCATTCCCCACGACGTTGATCGTGCCCGCCGTGGCGGTTGCTGAACCTTCCACGTAGGTCAATTCAGCAGGAAGCGTATCGGTGATGTAGTACATCACGTCCTGACCGGTGACGTTCGGCTGGATGGTGATTTGGTAAGTCGCGATTCCATCAGCCCACACGGGTGAGATAGCCTCTTTGCTCACGTCATCGGCATAGCGCAGGATGTCCACTGGGACGGTGCCAACGTTGCCTGGATTGTCACCATCGGTGCCAATGGTCAAGGCACCATACCAGATATCGCCCGCTTCCATCGTCGGGATGTCCCAGAAGACGCGCAGGTCGAACTCGTCGCCCTCCGGCACGGCATCCGGCCCGGTGACTTCCATGTTTTCGGCATCATCGTCGAGAACGGCTGTCGCCAGCACAATCTCGTCCGGTTGGGCGCCAGATCCTTGCCAGTTTTGCACCAGCACCCACCAGACACCTTCGGCGGGATCGGTCACACTACAGTACTCGTCCCAAGAGGGAGTCGTGCTCGCGCAGACTTCTGCGCTCGCTGTAGGTGTTTCGCCTGGTCCTACGAACAGATCCACGTCAGGCGCTTCGGAAGAGAGAACTTCGGCCACCAATCGCTTGCCATCCGCCCCTACGGTCATCGTGATGTAGAACGTGCCTGTCGGGACAGTAGCAAAGTCGTAAGGATTACCGTAGGTAGGATCCTCATATAGGGATTCAGTGGTCATATCGCCCCGGGTGAAACCGTAGTAGTTGATCGTCAGGTCGGTGATTTCCAAGGCCTGCAGGTCTTCCACCAGGTAAGAGCCCGCGTTACGGCGCGTTTCAATCTGCACCATTTGCGGCAACACGCCGGTGGAGGGCACCACGGCGACCGGGAAGTGAGCGTCGACAGGTTCCGTGTAGGCGGTAGTCGGTATCAGCATAACACGCCCAAAGACCCATTCGTCATTGGGCAAACCGCGCACATCGGCCGAAACGGTGATCACCTGGGTGGCGTAGGCCGCCAACTCGAAGGTGGCGGGCTCGACGGTGAGCGTCATACCATCCGCTTCTTCGACAGAAGCGTTCCACGTCACAGCGTAATCCTTGGTGCTGGATAGAACGCGCGTCCATTCACACTCTTGCAGGCATTGGCTATTGCCGAAGCTGGCCAGGTTCAACGTCTCTGGCTTGCCACCCTCGGCTGGGTCGGCGGCCTCAAAGTTGGCCGTTGTCTCGTCGAGCACAAAACCAACCTGCCCTGCTTTGCTCAGATCGATCCGCCCAGCTCCCATATCGAAGGGATCAGCTGCCGTCGTCTCATCTTCCTTCAACAGATCGGTCCAGGCCGTCATCATCAATGCCGATTGAACCTGGGCTGGTGTCCATCCAGGGTACAGCGCCCTGATGAGAGCAGCTGCGCCTGCCGCGTGGGGACTGGCCATTGACGTACCGCTCATTGATTGGTATTCAACGCCGCTGATCGTCGCAGCAAAGACGTCCACGCCAGGCGCCGCGACGTCTGGCTTGATGATGCTGGAGGCCAACGTCGTGGCCTCATTCGGCCCGCGAGAGCTGAAACCGGCCATGATGTCGGCATAGCTATCATCTACCGCCAAAGTGGTGCCAGCGATGGTGGCAGTCTGCACTTCCGTCTGCGTGAGCCACGCCTTCAGGACCTCGCCATCTGCATAAGTGATGTGCACAGCGGGCAGGAAGTGGGCGTCGGCGTTGAGCGAATTGGCGCTCGCCGCGTCGTTGGCCAACACGTAACCTCCCGCGCCGCCGGCCAGGACGTTTGCACCTTTCGCTGTACGGGCGATCTCACCGCGATCGCAGACCACGATTTCGCCATCAAACGTATCAGCGGGGAAGGGATCCAGGCACATGGCGTCATTGGCGGCGCCTGTGCTGGTATACCAACCCGCGTAGACGATCTCGGCAGGCCCGTAGCCAGAGGCAATGCTCTTGCCCTCAATATCGGCCGGCGGTGTATCGCCGCCATCCATATCGATCAAGGCGCCACGGAACTTACGATTGTGTGTACTCGCGCCCACAGATAGCAGCCAGGGCGAGTTTGCTGGCGAGCCCATCGTCTCGGCGCCAGGGCCGCTGTTGCCGGCTGACGTCGCAGCAAAGATGCCCGCATCCCGTACTGCGAGCCAGCTCAATGCACCTTCGTCAGTCCAGGGGTTGCTCGCGCCGCCCCCGATAGAGTAGTTGATAACGTCAACACCATCCAGAATGGCCTGCTCTTTGGCAGCCATCGTGGCAGAGTTGGGACAACCGCTATCACCGCAGACGTCGTAAGCGATGATGTTGGCGTGGGGCGCCACACCGGAGATCTTGGTCGCAGTGATGGTGATGGTATCCGCCTCAATCGTCGGAGAATAGACGACGTTTCCGGCCACCGTGCTGGCAACGTGACTGCCGTGATCCGCATCTATTCCATCCGAATCGATGTAATCCCAGACACCGATGAGCTTGCTATTGCACGTATACGTTGCTGGTTCGGTGGCACAGAGACCGACGTAATTATCCTCTCCTAAAGGATTGGTATGTACGTAGCCATCGTCGCCAACGGAGGCAAACGAGGGATGATCCATGTTGATCCCACTGTCGATGATGCCCGCGATGATCCCCTCGCCCTTTGTGCCTGGGAGACCGGCTGTATCGTCGCCATCCCAGATACCAAAGGCGCCAATCCACTCAGGCCCGACGTCGGTGGTCGGATACAGCATATAGTCCCGCGCCACATTCACGATCATTGGGAGTTGGGCGATTTCGGCTGCCTCCTGGGGCGTCAATTCCACAGCCATGCCGTTGTAAGCATATTTGTACTGATACTTGACGTCCAAAGAGCGCTTTACGGTCTGCTCCATAGCCATAATAGCTTGCGCTTGCTCGGCCTCAAGGTAATCGGCGTAAGCAACGCTGGCTTCACTCTCAACGTTAAGCTTTACCTTTCCTTTTACCTCCGGGTTCGTTGCTTCAAACCCTGCCAAGCCGCCACGATAGCTAGCTACTGGCGCATCTTTCAGCCGGATGATATATATCGCCGGCTCACTTATATCCACGATCTCCGCCTCAACTGCTTCAAACTTGTGAGGCGCTGGCGGTTGTTGTACCGGTTTCGCTTCAGTAGAACCGGAGACGTCAACCGCAGGCGCCGCTAGTGCAGAGGGGACAACCACGCTGATAACGAGTAGTACGGTTATCACCTTCCACAAGATTTTACTCATTATGTTTTCCTCCTTCTTTCTCATTTGATTATTTTCGTAATCGTAGACAATGTGCTATTCCCCTTCAGTTCTCTTTCTCCCCCTAACCACCTCCTTTCATTTGAACGTCCTTGATCCATAGAAAGATTCGACATCACGCAACATGAGAATAACCTGGCGAATAATAGGTAGGGATCAAAAGCGGGGTACACCAAGCGCCCGACTCTTTCGCAATCACGCCCCTATCCCGGACGAAGCTGCTCCGCTTCCGAGCCGGAACCAATAAGGAGCACCTCGTATGCAAAATTCTCTCACAAAAAACAAGAATTTCACTGGATAGGCCCTACGCATTGTCCGGGACTTCGCCCGAAAAATGAGGCCCCTTCGGGGCAGTTGGCAAAAACGTGATTTTGGTATATGCTCCAAGTATTCTGTGCAATGAAAGATCCAATGAGGAGTA